>JAAFHR010000065.1 GCA_013298455.1 Betaproteobacteria bacterium
CCGGCCTTGAGTTTCACGTGCCCTTCACGCGCTCGATGATTGGCACGTTTGACGTTGATCTTACGCACGAGTTTTTTCAAGGCTTTGTGAATCACGCCCTAGCGACGTTGCACATCGACAATCTGCGCGGGGAGAACGCCCATCATCAGTGCGAAACGGTGTTCAAAGCCTTCGCGCGAGCGCTCCGAATGGCGTGCGAGCGCGATGCACGTGCAGCGGGCGTGATCGTCTCGACGAAGGGTGTGTTGTGACTCACGGCGCTGTCCCCTCCCCTTCAAGGGGAGGGCTAGGGTGGGGATGGTTTTCTTCGTGCCGCGGACTGACAACCATCCCCCTCCTAACCTCCCCCTTGAAGGGGGAGGGACCAGCGGCGACTTTGGAGTTTCTTTGAAATCCATCGCCATCGTCGACTACGGCATGGGCAACCTGAAGTCCGTGGCCAAAGCGTTTCAACACGTCGCGCCCGACCAAAACATTTTGATTACGAGCGACGCGAAGCAGATCGCCGAAGCGGATCGCGTCGTGTTGCCCGGTCAAGCCGCGATGCCCGAGAGCATGGCCGCGCTCAACGCATCGGGGCTTCGAGACGTGTTGCTAGCAGCGTCAAAAACACGTCCGTTTTTCGGCGTGTGCCTGGGCTTGCAAATGCTTTTCGAGACGAGCGAAGAGGGCGACACGCCGTCGCTTGGTTATCTTTCCGGTCGTTCAGTGCGCTTTCCAAAACAACATCGTGATCACGACGGCAACATGCTCAAAGTGCCGCACATGGGCTGGAATGCCGTTCACTTTCCGAGCGACCAAGCGTCGCATCCGTGCTGGTCGGGTGTGACCGATGGCAACGCGTTTTACTTCGCCAACAGCTACTACGCCGTGCCCGCCAACAGCGCCGTCGTTGCGGGCGTGGCCAACTATCCCGATCCGATTTGCGTCGCGGTGAGCAGCGCCCACATTTTTGCGGTACAGTTTCATCCCGAAAAGAGCGCAGACGCGGGTTTGCGCGTTTTGAAAAATTTCTCTCTTTGGAACGGCGCAGCGTAAATCGTCCGCTTTGTTCTCCTCTCGTAAATACCACCACCCATGCTAGTCATCCCCGCCATTGATCTCAAAGACGGTCGCTGCGTGCGCCTTCGCCAAGGTGACATGGAGCAAACCACCGTGTTCTCCGAAGACCCGGCAGCGATGGCGCGGCATTGGGTTGATCTGGGCGCGGAGCGCTTGCACTTGGTGGATTTAAACGGCGCGTTCGCCGGCAAGCCTGTGAATGAGGGCGCGATCAAAGCGATCCTCGCCGAAGTGGGCGACGACATCGACGTGCAACTCGGCGGCGGTATTCGCGATCTCGACACCATTGAGCGTTATTTGGACGACGGCATCAACTACGTCATCATCGGCACCGCCGCGATCAAAAATCCGGGCTTCCTGCATGATGCGTGCAACGCGTTCCCCGGCGCGGTGATCGTTGGCCTTGATGCCAAAGACGGCAAAGTCGCCACCGACGGCTGGAGCAAACTCACCGGCCACGACGCGCTCGATCTCGGCAAGCGCTTCGAAGACTACGGCATCGAAGGCATCATCTACACCGACATCGGCCGCGATGGTATGGGCACGGGCATCAATGTCGAAGCCACCGTGCGCCTAGCGCAGCCGCTTCGCGTGCCGGTGTACGCGTCGGGCGGCATTCACAATGTTGAGCATGTGAAGTTGCTCAAGCCTTTTGAGGCGGATGGCATTGCGGGTGTGGTTTGTGGACGGGCGTTGTATGAAGGCACCCTCGATTTCAAGGCGGCCGTGGCGGCGTTGAAGTGAAGAGGACGAGATGACGTCGTTCGCTCCGCTCACTAGGACGACGCTCGCATGCGCTCGCTACGACGCGATGTCGAAACCAACCGAGCGTAGGCTGGGTCGAGACCGAGCTTTTATTCACAGCTCAACGGGGGCTGGGTTTACCAACCCAGCCTACGACACTTGTTGGTGAATATCGCGTGTTAAGCTGCTGAAAGTGTTTGCTTCGAATGGGGAAGCGTAGATGCGTCCCTAGCATGATGACTATTTTCGCCAAGTCATCGCTGCTCTAACAAAATGGCGTGGGGAATCAACGTGAACTTCAAGAAAATTACGTCCGCAGTTACGATCATTTCGTTTTCTTTGCTCAACCTGTCGGGGTGCGCCGCTACGTCAGACAAAGTTGCGGCTGCATATGTTTCGCCTCTACAGTTCAATACCTACGATTGTTCGCAGCTCACCGCCGAATCTCAGCGAATCTCGGCTCGCGTGTCAGAGTTAGGTGGTCAAGTAGACAAGGCCGCCACCAATGATAAGGTGATCATGGGCGTCGCGCTAATTGTCTTCTGGCCAGCGCTCTTTGCCTTGGGCAATAAACAACAGGAGGCGGAGTACGCTAGGTTGAAGGGGGAATATGAGGCAATTCAACGCGCCGCCGTAGAGAAAAAGTGTCCTGGCTCGGTCGCTCCGGCCACTAAGGCGCCCTAGCGTTGGGTGGGCACTGCCCCACCCCGCGCAACCTCTCAAAGCTGTGGATCGTGATGTCTGAACGTACTTCGTCTTTCGTCTTCGCAAGCGAAGCGTGAGCAATGCTCTGCAAACGAATCATTCCCTGCCTAGACATCAAAGACGGTCGCGTCGTTAAAGGCGTGAACTTCGTCGGCCTTCGCGATGCGGGCGATCCGGTTGAAGTGGCGAAGCGCTACAACGATCAGGGCGCGGATGAGCTTTGTTTTTTGGACATCACGGCGAGCGTTGAGAAGCGCGGCTTGCTGTTTGATTTGATTGAGCGCGTTGCTTCGCAAGTGTTCATCCCGCTCACCGTTGGCGGTGGGGTGAAAACTGCCGAGGACCTGCGGCCGTTGCTCAATGCGGGTGCGGACAAAGTGAGCATCAACACGGCGGGCGTGAACGATCCCACGATCTTCAACAAAGCGAGCCATTTCTACGGCGCGCAATGTGTGGTCGCGGCGATTGACGCGAAGCAAACGCGGCCCGGATTTTTCGAAGTGTTCATCCACGGCGGACGCACCGCAACGGGCAAAGACGCCGTGCTTTGGGCGCGTGAAGTCGCTGATCGTGGCGCAGGCGAAATTTTGCTGACCAGCATGGACCGCGATGGCGCAAAGATTGGTTTTGACATCGAGCTTACTCGCGCCATTGCTGACGCCGTGAGCATTCCGGTGATCGCATCGGGCGGCGTTGGTAACTTGCAGCACCTTGTAGACGGCGTGCAAAAAGGGCATGCAGACGCCGTGCTCGCGGCATCGATTTTTCATTACGGCGAACACACCGTGGGCGAGGCAAAAGCCGCGATGCGCGCGGCCGGGATCAAGGTTCGGTAGTCTGGAATAAGACTACCTGATTATCAACCTGACTCAGAACTGTGATCGACACCGGGCGTTGTCATGTTGAGCGGCGCGAAACATCAGGTGGCCAACAAATCGGGTCGTAGGGAACGCGCTGGATGCGTTGCTGATCCTTCGCTCTGCTCAGGATGACAATCGCTCATCTGAGTCAGGTTGATAATCAGGTAAGACTATTTCTTTGAAAGCGACACCAAAATTGGGGTAAAGGGCGATTTCTTTGGTTTTCTATAAATGTAGAAAACTAGATGTAGCCCTCAAATTACTTGGCGTCTACGCAATAAGCTGGGACAGGGTCGTGACTAGAGCCCTGTGAGCGAGGTTCATCCTGAGCCTGTCGAAGGGCGGGAACGACGTGGTCGGGTATTGCCCAAAGAGGTCGTTCCGATCTCATTTCCCCGGCAACGGCCCCGCCTGCGCCCCCCACAGCTCCTTCACCCGCGCATCGCGGCCGCAGCTCGTGCGGTAATACTTGTAGCGAACGGGATTTTTTGTGTAGTAATCCTGATGGTAGGTTTCAGCGGGATAAAACGTGGTCGCCGCGATGATTTCCGTCACGACTGGCGCTTTGAACGGCTTCGTTTTTTCGAGCGCATCGCGGGAGTTTTGTGCGGCTTTGAGCTGCGCTGCATCGTGAGTGAAGATCGCCGTTTTGTAGGGCGCGCCTTTGTCGCAAAACTGGCCGTTTTTATCGGTCGGATCGATGGTGCGCCAAAAGTATTCCACGAGTTTTTCGTAGCTCACTTTTTTCGGATCAAACACAATTTCAACGGCTTCGAAATGCCCCGTTGCTTTGCTCGAAACCTGCTCGTAGGTTGGGTTTGCGGTCTTTCCACCAATGTAACCCGAGGTCGTAGAAATCACGCCGTCGACCTTGTCGAAATCGGATTCAACGCACCAAAAGCACCCGCCAGCGAAGGTGGCTTTGGCGGTCGTCGCCGGTGATGCCGGTTGTGCGGCGGCGATGCCGAATGGCGCGAATAGGCAAGCGACGAAGAGTGTTGTGAAGATTCGGTTTCGGTGTGACATAGTGCCTCGCGATGAATTCGGGGTTTGGGTTGGTCGGAGCGCTTGGCGAAAACCTTTCGCAACACTGATCCCATTTTTTGACGCAGCTTCGCGCTGATTGATGCACGGATTTCCGCAGATGAGTCGTGATCGTGGTGATGCACTGACCTTACCTTGACGGTTCAAAATCTGCGGAAATCCGCGTCAAAATCGGCGTGAATCCGCGTCAAAAAATTTGCTCCCGTATAAGACCCATCTAAACTCGAATTGATTCAATTCCTCATAACGAAAAGCAATGAAAAAACACCTCTTCATCATCACCGGCGCGTCTCGCGGCATGGGGCTCGGCATGGCAGAGCAACTGCTTAGAGCGGACCATCAGCTCCTCTGCATTTCGCGTAAAGTGAACGAATCATTCGCCGCCACCGCTGCGGCAAAGGGCGTTGCCGCTGAGCAATGGCCGATTGACTTGAGCGACGCCGCTGTTGCCAGTGCGCGGCTTCATCAATGGCTATCCACGCGAGCTGCGGCCGACTTTGCCAGCGCCACGCTCATCAACAATGCCGCCATCGTGCCCGAAGTCGCGCCGCTCCGAGACGTGAGCTATGCCGACATCGCGCAATGTTTGCGCATCGGCTTGGAAGCGCCGATGCAGCTCACGGCGGCGTTTCTCAACGCCACAAACGATTGGGCAGCACCCCGCAAAGTGCTCAACATTTCTTCAGGCAATGGCCGCCGCGCCATGGCCTCGCAAGCGAGCTACAGCGCGGCCAAAGCGGGCATGGATCACTATTCGCGGGTCGTTACGATTGAAGAAGCACTCAAACCCAACGGCGCAAAAATCGTCTCGCTCGCCCCCGGCGTGATCGACCGCCACGCCGATCCCAACGCATTCCCAGATCGCGACATGTTTCTCAAATTGCAATCGGACGGCGTGTTGCTCTCGCCGCGCGATGCAGCGATTCGCGTACTCAATTATTTGAACCGAGCGGACTTCGGAACGAACGTCGTCGCAGATGTTCGTGATTGACACAATGAAAACGATCACTGTTGAGCACGTCGAGCCCAGTGCGCGAGCCTCGCTTGCTGCGTTCCTGTTTGCCAATAATCATTCACCCAATCGTTGCCTTCACGCGCATGCAGGTGAAACGGTATCGTCCTACGCGGCCGATTTATCGGGGCTTCCGGCTGATGAAGCTGCGTTTGTTGTCGCGAAATCGGATGGCGCGATTGTTGGCGTGATGGGCGCAGAGTTCGAAGCGGAGGGTGACCGTGCGTGGCTCCGAGGGCCAGTCGTTTCAGTAGCGCTGGATCCGCCCAATGCCGACGTCGTTCGTGATTTGCTCTGGGAAAAACTCGCACCTCTCTTGCCCATCACAGCGCTTCGGAGCGATGGATTCCCTGAAGAAAATCATCACACGCTTCGCGCTTGGTACGCCCGCCACGGTTTCACTCAGCAACCACATTACTTCGTCTACGAAGCCCCCCGACCGGAGCACTTGCCGCTTCAACCTGTCAACGTAAGCGTCGCGTCTGCCGCTCATCACGCATCGTTGATCGCTATCGCAAAATTCGTCTTCCCGACGGGTTATCTGACCGATGCGCAGCTCTGCGCTGCCAATGATGATGTCCACGCAGTTTTCGTCATCGCCGAAGGTGATCGCGTGGATGGCTACGTTTACGTCACGATGCAGGACATGGGCGACGAGCCCGCGCAGGGCTACGTTGATTACCTCGTTGTTCGCCCACAAGCGCGCGGCCTAGGCTACGGTCGCCAGTTGCTAAAAGCGGCGCTCGCCTGGGCGTTTGGTGTGCGCGGCGCACCGCTTGCCGCGCTCACCGTAGCGGCGGATAATGCCAACGCAAAAAGCTTGTACGAGAGCGTGGGCTTTGCGCTTGTGACGACTGGCGTGCCGATGCGGCGAGATGCGCCGAGGGCGTAAATCAACCCGTGTAATCGCCGCATTGAACCATTCGCCAAAAAGTCTCGACTCACCGCCATAGTGTTCATCCACCTTGCTAGAGGATCATCATGCGCCACATCGCCTTAACGCTTTCAATCACCGCCGCTTTGGCGCTTGTAGGATGCCAACGCAGCGACGCGCCTGTTGCGGCGCCTGCGCCGGCCGCTGCGCCCGTTGCTGCGAGCCCATCGGCAGATGCTGCCGCGAAACCGACCGAAACCGCGCCGGCACCAGTCGCCGCCGCATCGCCAGTGTCACCGGCAACGTCTGACTTCGACGCGGCAAGTGTTCCGATCACGCCAGCAACCTTGCCACCGTTTCCGTTCTTCAAAGCGCCCGAGGGCAAACGAAGTGTGTACTGGGCCGACATGAATTCCCGTCAACGTGGGTTTAGTCGCTTTGGCTTTCTTGCGGGCAAGAAGCTGGTCACCGTCGAGGGCCAACTCTTCCGTGACAGCTTCAATCTAGAAGATGTCAGCGATGGACGGCGCGCTTACTCCGCGCTTGAGTTTCATCGCAACTACGAAAACGCGATCACTGCTCTCGGCGGAAAAAAGATCAGCGAAACACAGTTCACCGATGCGCTGATCGATGCCAATGGCGGGCGAGACGCCGTCGACAAGCTCATGCCCGAGATGTATCCCGGCACAGATTACGAGCATCACAGCTACTTGATTCGCACCGCACAAAAAGAGTATTGGATTCACCTCAGCAGCGGCGCGCTGCCTCTCCACGGCCAGATCGCCGTGCTCGAGCGCACCGCGATGACGCAATCGGTTGGATTCCTCGACGCGGCCGCGATGAAAAAAGAAATCGATGCCAAAGGCCGCGTTGCGCTCTACATCAATTTCGATTTCGACAAAGCGACGCTGCGCCCCGATGCCCAGCCCATCATCGCTGAAATCAACAAGCTGCTCGGTGCAGACGCTGCACTCAAGCTTTCCATCGAAGGCCACACCGACAGCACCGGCACGCCCGAGCGAAATCGCGAACTCTCAGGCCAACGAGCCCGCAGCGTACTCGGTGCGCTGGTCGGCCTTGGCGTCGATCCGGCAAGGCTCAGCTCAAAAGGCTTCGGCTCCGACAAGCCTATCGCCGACAACACGACTGACGCAGGTCGTGCGAAAAATCGGCGGGTGGAATTGGTGAAGGCACTTTAGCTCAGTCAGCTCACCACGAGGATAGTGCCGTCGTAAACAACTGCGCTGCAACGCTCGCATCGTCTGGATCGGTCACCAGATGTAGCGTCAGCGCAGCACCATTAACCTGCGCCGTGATGCCTTCAACCTTCGGCGAACCTGCAAGCGCCATGACGTTTCGCAAACGATGGTCAGCGCCGACGAACCCAATTGCTGAGCCCGCGCACGCACCGTCGGCATAGCTATTCTCGGTGTCTTCAGCGACCGCCGTAAACACAAAACCTCCGTTTGGCAACGCGGCTGCATCAGTGAATCCGAGCGGCACACCGCCAATGTCGCCGAGCGTGAAATCAACGATGTCAACGAAATCCGGTGATACAGAAACCGCGCCGTGTGCGAGGTTTGCGATAAGCGGTGCGAGCGCCACGCGAATCCTCGCGTTGCGTCCGCTGCCTTTGTTCCCGCGCTGCAAAAGCGAAAGATATTCGCCATCGAGGAATGCGCCTTCGATGTTTACGTCCGTGAATTCGCGTTGCAGCGCTTGGTAGAGCGGCGAGAAGTCGATGGTGCGTGGCAGACCAATGTCACGGCGTACACCGCCACCTTCGTCCAGCGAAATCAGCGCCGCAGTCATACGATTCTCGCGCGACCCAGAACCCAACGCGAGCAACGCACCGTAAGGGAAATCAGCAAACGCAGGCAGCGCTAACAGCGCCTCAAAGTCCGCTTTCGCTGCCTTACGCTTTTTCTTCCCATCGGGTAAATCGCCCGGCAACACACGAAGCAATTCACCCGGCACCGTGTGATCGTGCGCCGAAAAAACACCGATGTGATTTTCGTCATCGGCGACCATGTAGAGATGATCGCCCACCCGAACCAAGCCGCTCGCCGCGCTCAGATGCGGTTCGCGATCATCATGTGTGGCGTTCGTTAACGTTAGATGGCGGAGGAGGGTGAGTGATTGCATCGGTCGAGGATAGTGCAAATTCAATTGCAACTCCGCCGAATCAATCGCCGCTTTTTAAGCGAGCCGGATAACCAGACGCTTTCCCACCGCATCGGCATACCTGCGAAGCGTTGCAATCGATGGCGAGTGTCCTTCGCTGGCCAAAGAAGATTCGAGCCGCGCGACTGCCGGCGCTTTGGTACCCATCCGCTCCGCTACGGCAGCCTGAGTTAGTCCAGCTTTTTTTCTGGCTTTGAGTAGCTGGTTGAGCAATTCAAACTCTGGGCCGAGCGCGTCATATTCTGCGCGCGTCTTCGCGTCGGCCAGCGCTCGTGATTTAAGAGAATCGTGCGAGATCATCATTGACTTCCTTGAGGCGCTTTCGCGCAATCGCCAGATCGTTGGGTGGTGTCTTTTGCGTTTTCTTCACAAACGAATGCAGCATCACAACTCGACGACCGACCAGTGTGCAATAAAAAACGCGGGCAATACCCTCGGTTGATTTACACCTCAACTCAAACAGTCCGTCGCTCATCGCGCGTGTGTGTGGCAAGCCGAGATTCGCGCCGTGTTCAGTCATTAAATCCGTCAATCGGAAGTAGCGTGCCTTTAAACCTGTCGGTAACGAAAGCACGTCGTTCTGCACAGCTTCGCTGAAATACTTGATCTGCCACATGAATGGCGATTATAACAAATACGTTACTTTGCAAGAGCCGCTTTCTCCAAATCCAACCACGTCAAATACAACCGAAAATCAAATTCAAGCTGTGCGTAATCCGGCGCAATGTGATGACAGAGCTGATAGAACGCCTTGTCATGCTCGCGCTCCTTCAAATGCGCCAGCTCATGCGCCACAATCATTTTCAAAAACGCAGCGGGCGCATCGATGAACACACTCGCGATCCGAATCTCGCGCTTCGCCACCAGCTTCGAACCATGCACCCGAGACACCTGCGTGTGCAGGCCCAACGCGTCCTTCATCACTCGCAAATGATTGTCGAACACCACCTTCGAAGGCGTCACCGCGCTCTTCATGAACTGCGATTTCAAATCAAGCGTGTACGCCTGCAACGCCTTGTCCGTCCGCACCGTATTCGCCTCGGGGTAGCGCTTTTGGATCGCTTCGCCTAGGCGGTTTTCGGAGATTAGGGTGCGGACTTGGGATTGGAGTTGGGCGGGGTAGTGGGCTAAATACGTAAGTCCAGATGGAGTACTCAACACAGTGACACTTCAACATTTCGCACAAAACTACTCCCCGCTTGCTATTTGCCAAACGCTAGAGGCTATCAATAATCATTTTTAGTTTTCCATTTTTTTCGGTAACGTTCAAATAAGCTTGGTAAGCGTTGTTCGCGTCAATGATTAGCTCTTCATAAGTGATGATTCGTCCATCTTGTTCCGCCAGCGACCTTCGGTCCGCTTCAGTAAAACCCGTAGGCGTTCTCGCTATCAACACGAAAATATCGAGCGGTGGCTGAGCCGTACCAGGCAGCTTACTTTTGTAGTATTCCTCGACCGCCGCTTTGTACTTACGCACTTGTGCGTACAGGTCATCGAACTTTAGTGAGGTCTTCCCGGGCTTTTTGAGTTCCACAACAATGTGCCTGCCCGAGCTCGCGCGATAGGTGATGTCTAGTCTCGCACCACTTGAATCGGGATCTCTATTTTTGATAAATTCAGTAAGCGTCTTCTCCATCTCTCCTCGACCCGTTACGCGATCCCAAGAGGGATCCAACAGCCACAGATGCTCAAACAAGTATCTTTGCGCAACTTTTTCTAGTTCAGTAGGACTGTGGGCTATGTCCTTAAAACGCTTGATAACCTCGAGTCGTTGCATTGTTATTTCGGCGTATGCAGCCTCCTCAACGTCGTTGAGTGAGCTGAAAATAGACGCAAACTCTGCGCTCAGCACATCCGTGATTCCCGCCAATTTATCCAGCTGCTTTTTCAGACGCAGCTTTTCAAACGCAATAATTCCACCGCGATAAAGAATTTTTTTGGCCGCATCATTCTTGGCATCATCGGAGTGAATGGTCGCATTTTTGATAGAAGTCATTAGCTTTTTAGCGGCTACGAGGTCGCGCTTGTCTTTGAGCGTGTCCAACCATTCGCTGACAGCCTTGTTGCCCTCGTCTGTGGGATCAAGACCTAGTGATGTGCGCCATTCATCCCACTGGTCGCCGATTGACTCTAGCGTCGTTCGGATAAAGCCCAAAAGCGCTTGGTACCTCGGATCATCCCTCTTTATGGCTTCACGACTCGCGGTTGCACGGTCGGTTTCATCATCGTCTAAGAAATTCGCATGCACTTCACCGACGAGATAATTTTGATAGTACTTTGCGCTATTCGCTTCACCTAGAACGTTCTCTGCAAATACTCGGCCATTGGCGAATACAGAAAACATATTGGCACTGTCGTCTTTGGCGCCAAGGTTCTTCGGTTGAAAGACGCTCGCCACATATCCTGTGACAGAAAACGTTTGTTCACCGCAAAGGACGCTGTTGGAGAGCAGTTCTACGCACGGCTCCTTCGCTGCATCAATAGCATCGGTTTCAGCTACCGATGCGATATTAGATGCGAGTTTTTGCACGCTAACTTTGCTGGCGTCATCAAACGCCCACAAAAACTGAACGTGGGGATAAAAACCGCGATCACCGTTTGTGATCTCCACGCTATTCAAAAAGACTTTGAAGTCGTTTGCTTCTCCCAGCACGCTGAATCGCCTCGCTAGTTTTACGCGTAGGTACGACTCAGTCGTCTTCAAAC
>JAAFHR010000064.1 GCA_013298455.1 Betaproteobacteria bacterium
TCGCCGACACCGTAGCGATCATCGCCACCAACAACGCCCTCACCGCCAAACAAATCACCGTTACGCTACCCAACGAACTCAGCACCTTCACCGACGCCCTCAACCCCAGCGCCACCAAACTCACCACCGACCAAGGCCGCGTGACGTTCGACGTGCCGTCGCTTTTCGGACGGGTATTGGTGAACAAATGGTCTCCTGAGAAGCTTCATCAATCAGCACCGCGTTAGCAATCCATTCAGCGGTGTAGCAGCGGCTCGCCGCGAATGGGCTTGACGATGCGCTGATTTCTCGCCCTTCCTCTGGCTTTGATGGTTGCGCGTTTTTTCGCAGTAGAGCCGCTTTTGCGGTGGCCAAGCTCGACCGCGCCGCCTGCCGTGTGGCCTACCTTGGTAAGAGGTCTATCGTGAGCTTGTCGAAGGGCGGGAATGACACCATTTTGCGACCTTCCAGCGGGTTGACAGTGGTGCAGAGGTCTCCTCGATAGCTACGTCGGCAACGAGCCGTATAGCAAAGCCGACCCAAGCGGCAAGGTCGCGTTTTAATCCCTGTCGCGGTGGTGGCGTGGCGTGTTTACAATGCCCTCGACACCGTTCAAACGGCGGTCAACAACGTCACCGTACTAGCGAGCGCCACGGCCACAACGGGCGAGAAAATCGCCGCCGGTGTGGAGTTAGCCGGCTCGCTCGTTGGTGGCAGCAGCGGACGGCAAGCGGCGGGGAGCGCGGTTCGGGCGGTTGAGGGTGGGGCGGCGAAAGAATCCGCTAGGATCACCAAAGAAGTGCTTGGCCGCAAGGCTTTGGGCGCCGATGGAGCAAAGTCGACGCAGATAATCGAACGTGAAAACGGGAAAATGATCTCGCGCACCCATGAAGTGACGAAGGACGGCAAGGTGATTCATCAGCATCAGAATCACACAGGGAAGCACGGTGGCGAGCGGCAGTTCCCGGACGAGTGGACGGGCACCAAGACCATTAAGGCACCTTACGAGAACATCCCGCCGAGTTTCCCGGCAGATCGTGTGCCAGGTGGCCGGACGTTCTAATTGAAGTATCCACAGCCATGCTAAATGCCAATGCAGAAGCCTTTCTCTGGCGCGCCTTCCGATTAGGGCTCCTTGCCAGCGACCCTAAGCAGGCCGGCGATTGGGTCGCGTCCTTTTACGACAGAGGAATAGAACTTCCAGTGCATCTGGAGGCGTTGCTAACTGAGTACCTGGCTACTCCAGATCGAGGCGTACTGTTGTCGCTGGCTCATGCGGTGCTGGAGGACTTCAGCCTCGATGTTGAGCATCGAACTCGCCTGACGGCGTACCTGTTTGCGAACGGTCATATCAATGAAAGTCGGGCGTGCGCGTTCCTCGGTTTTGAGGGAGTGATCACGGACTATCTTCCGCCCTCGGTACGCAGAGTTGCAGACGTGTTCTGGTTGGTGAGGCAGGACTTGGAGGCCGCTGTTATGGGCTCCGGCGACGACAGCTTGCTTGGTGAGGCAATGCGCGCCCTTGCTAGTGAAAGCACAGTACCGTAGCCCGGGGACGCGCAGCGCGCGCGGGAACCCCACGCGCCTGACCGACCCTGGCTCGGCGAACAGATGCCCGGTCGTGCTGCGCGTCCACGGGCTACTTGCCTGCACGGGCTTTGGTTGTTGTGGGTGTTTCGCGGTGGAACCGCTCCTACAGGCGGGTCGCACTGTCGCGGGTTCGGTGATGATCGGCGTTTAATAGCGATTTGATTAAAAGCCAATTGCAATGTGGGTTACAAGCTGTTTTCACTAGCTTTTGAAACGGGCTGAATTGGGCTGTAGGCCATATTGCTGTGGGCATTGATTGAAAAAGGCTTACGCGCCATTCCCATTTCCGTCATTCCCGTCCCTTCGACAAGCTCATGACATGCTTCGCGGGAATGACGATCTTATGCGGATCGGCGCTGATGTGACCGCTGTGCAGAGGTCTCTGAAAAGCCGTGTTGCGGTGCGGACGCGATTTGGCTCGTAGCGCGGAACGCTCGCGGCTCCGCCCGACGCTTCGTTTCGGCCACGGCTGTAGGAGCGGCTTGCCGCGAAGGGCTTGGTGATTTCGCCGCTCGGTTTTGCGATTCCTGGGGAATTTCGCGGCGAGCCGTTCCTACAGCGGCCGAGCGTGACTGCGCTGTCTGCCGTGTCGGCTACCGTGATGCGGGGCTTACGCGCTCAATGCCTAGCTCATCCAATGCCTGCCGAGGCGACACAATTTGCAAGCGCTCGCCGTCGATTCGACTCAGCGTGAGCAAATCTTCATCGCCCGAAATCAGGCGCATCGCCTCGCCCGCGAGCGCGGCGTGAATGAATTTGTCGTCGGTTGCATCGCGTGAGTAGCGTCGCTCTGCCACGCTGGGCGGCACTTCCACCCAATCCGCAATCGCTCGCAGGTCGTGCAATAGTTCGCGCCGACGTGTCATCGACACGTAGCGATCAAACTTCGGTTTCCACAGCCGGGTTTCGAGTTCGGCGAATGTCGGTTCACTGAACACCAATCGCGATTCAATTACCAAGCGCGATACCAGCAGCGACGGCGCGCCCGATGGCGACAGGGCGGCGCTCAGAATCACATTGGTGTCAACGACGACGCGCGCATAAGCAACGGCCCCATCCGTCACGATTTGAACGCCCCGGATCGTGCCAAACCTAGCTCTCGTCAGCCAAGAGCGCTTCCAAGCCAGCTTCGGTCAAACCATTGGCCTCTGCAGCGCGAGCCGTGTCTTGCAGATTGCGACTCAAACGATCCGCATAAAACGCTCGCATCGCTTCAAAATCCTGTGCGCTCACCATCACCCCAACCACGCGATCATGGCGCACTACCCGCACCGGCTCGCGCTGCGCGTGGTCAATAAACTGCCCAAATCGGGTTTTGGCTTCGTTGGCGGTATAGGTTTGCATTGAATGCTCGAAGTTTCGTTCGATTCGTTCATTTTAAACGAATCGAACGAAATGGTGGCTACTCTAAATCCTAGCGGATCAAGGCATCAGCAGCCTGCTTTATCGTTAGAAAAGACCTCTGCACCAATCCGATTTCCGTCATTCCCGCTCTTCGACAAACTCAGGATAAACCTCGCTGCGCCCGGGCGGCAACCCACCGTCGATGAAGAGCCATGTTCCAAGTGATTGATTTTGCTCAATTCACCATGGATTCTCACCTTGGCGGGGATGACAACATGGAGCGATCGTCCAGCGGCTTTATCGTTGTGCAGACGCATTTGTAATCTTATGCGCAGCGAGTCGTCGCTCGTCATTGCTGCAGCCAGAAAACAAAAAGCCCCTGCGGCTTTCGCTCACAGGGGCTTGATCGTAGCGTTTAGTGCTTAGAACTTATAGCTCGCACCGAACAGATACGTGCGACCGTACTTCGCGTACTCAAGCGGGCGATCTTTCGTGCCTGCATAGGTGCGATACGCCGTGTCGTTGAGGTTATTCACCTGCAACAACAGGCTCAAGCCCTTCAGGCTGCCGGTGTTGAACGCGTAGCCAACCTGCGCATCGAGGATGCTCTCGCCAACCACGTAGCGCAGTGTCCGCGCGCCGTTGAAGTTGCCGATTTCACCGATGAAATCAGAGCGCTGACGGTGGCTCAAGCGAGCCTCGAAACCGCTCTTTTCGTAGTAGGCCGTCAAGTTGTAGTTGGTCTTTGACAGACCGGGCAAGCTGATGTCGCCACCGCCTACGCTGCTGGCGCTCTCAGGGTCTTTGATTTTGATGTTGCTGTCGTTGAAGCTGGCGCTGAACTGCACGCCGAAACCATCAAGTGCTGGGGCCAACATGCGAAGCGGGAGCGACGCGGTCAATTCCAGACCCTGCAGCTTGCCACCTTTGCCGTTAAACGGTGCGGTGAACTCGCCGAAATTCGTACGTGGCAGCGGTGGGCGGGTCACGCCAGCCGTCAAAGCTGAGAAGTCATAGGTGCGTGACTGCGTGTAGATATAGCTGCGTAGGTCTTTGTAGTACGCGGCTGCAGCGATGTAGGCTTTGGTACCGAAGTACTTTTCCCACGACAGATCGAGCGCATTGGCGCGCCAAGGGTCGAGCTGTGGATTTCCGCCACCGCCACCAGGTACGCCATCGTTGCTGATTCCAAACTCGAGTGACGAGCGAAGCTGATCAACGCGTGGACGCGCGATCTGGCGCGCCGCTGCGAAGCGCACGGTTTGATCATCAGCCAGTTGGAACACCAGATTCAACGCGGGCAGCACGTCGTTGTAGGACTTACCCAACGAGTACGGACGGACTTGGCTGCCAGCAGGCTGCGACCCGTCGAAGTAACGAGAGTCCGACGACTGATCAGTGTTTTGGATTTGCAGACCCACGTTTCCGCGGATGCTTGCGCTGCCAAACTGACCGTCGAGGTTTGCCTTGACGAAGCCGGTGGTGACCTTTTCGCTGACGTTCCAAGCTTTCGGGATCAGGTAGTTGAGGTTGTCGACCGGGTTGAACTTCATGTACTGAGCTACAGCACCAGGCACATTCCAAGAAGGAATCTTGCCCAAACCAGCAAAGCTCAGGTCGACGAGACCGTACTGGAACTGCGAGCCAATGGCCGTATTGCCCTGAGGCCCTAGGTCAATTCCGCCTTCGGGTTGGCGTTTGACTTTTTCGCGGTCGGAGTAGTTGAGGCCGACTTCGATGTCGCTCACGATTTTGCCCAACATCGCTGGCGCGGGGATCGATCCCGTGAGCTTGAGGCTCGTCAATTCATCGGTGACGCTCGGTGTTTTGCCATAGCCCGAGCCGTAAATCGTGCCAGTTAGGAACAGATTGGCCGGATTCGAGTAATCACGTTGCGCACTGAACTGCGAGAAACCGTCGGTGCGGAATGCAATGTTGAGGGTGTCGAGCTGCTTGCTTGGCAACAACTGCGTGTTGTTCTCAAGGTTGATTTCCTTGCGTGTGGCCTTCGAGTAGGACACGTCTGCGTTTACAGATACTGCGCCAAACTTGAACTTGTTGTTCCAGCCGAACGCATCAATCTTGTCGTCGCGAGTGTTGTACATACCGCGAACGAGGGGATAGGTGCTACTCAACGAGCCCCCCGTCAACGTGTTGTTCGCATTGACCGTAGGCGTCCAGACGCAGGCTGGCTTGCAGGGGAAGTCGCCGTTGTACTGAGTGTTGACTTCCCACTGGTTGGCTGTATCAGTGCCCTTTGCTTGCGAGTGGAAAAGATCAACGACGCTCGTCCAAGATTTTGACGGACGGAATTCGAGCGTTGCCATCACGCCATCACGTACGGTCTCTCCGGTACGCCGTAGCGCCTTGAATCCGTCTGTTGAAAAGGTGCCTGCAGGCAACCCAGGGCGAGAATCGGTTTTCCAAGGCTCGTAGGTGCCGACCTGGTTTTCCTGAATCGGTGACTCTTGGCGCGCGTAGCCGAGCGCAAAACCGAAAGTGCGGTTGGCAGCTTGGTCAATATAGCTTGCGCTGGCGCGATAGCCAGTGGCGCTCGCGTTTGCCGCGCCGCCAAGCGAATTGTTTGTCCCGCGGACGTTAAACGACACAACGCGGTTTGCAAAGTTGAGCGGTCGCACGGTTTGCATGTCGAGCGTACCGGACAAGCCTTGTCCCACCAAACCCGCATCTGGCGTTTTGTAAACCAATACCGACGCGAGCAACTCGGAGGGGTACTGATCGAACTCAACGCTCCGGTTGTCACCCGTGCTAACAAGCTCGCGACCGTTCAACAGACTAGTAGCGAAATCGGGCGAGAGTCCGCGCACGCTGATGACCTGCGCACGACCTGCGACTCGCTGAGCGGCCAGCCCTGGCAGACGTGCGAGCGATTCGGCGATACTGTTATCAGGCAGCTTACCGATGTCTTCTGCTGAGATGGATTCGACGATGTTGTCAGAATTTTTCTTTACAGAAATCGCGCTCTCAATACCCTTGCGGATACCGGTGATTTCTAGGGTTTCGAGCTTTTGGGGCTCGTCTTTTGCCGGGGCGGCTTGCTGGGCGTAGGCTACGCTGCCGGCCATCGTCAACACCGCCATGCTCACTGCAGCCGAGGTGGCTTTGATCGCAAAGGTGCGGTCGAGCGAGGCGTGGCGCGCGGGACGCTTTAACTGGTTCATTGGGTCTCTCCTCTAGGTGTTCAAACTGCACTGCTCCTGCCGAGGCGATGCACCGGCGGTCAGCACTTTAAAGATGCGAGTGTTGGGCGTGAGAGCCACTTTTTGGCGCGGAGCTACTGAGGAATACCCGCACAAAATAACGTTCTCAAGCAAACAGTGTCACAAATCTGTCATCGAGTTTACAAGCCGTAATTTGGTGTAGAACTGTCACGGCGCGAATATCGAAACCGTTGTAGTAAAGTTGCAACGCTTGCCCCAAGAAGCCCTAATTTAGTGCGATTGCGGCCTTAGCTAAGCGTTCTCCAACGTGATTGTCGGCAACCGTTTTTATGATGGCTTTGTCGATAATTTGTCGAATTTTCGGGCGGACAAATAAAGCGTTTGTCGAGCCCAATGGCGCGTGTTTCCGTCGTCATTTGCATCAAGGATTTTTTGAAACCATGCCCACTTGGATCGTTACCGGCGCCAGCCGTGGCTTGGGGCGACACGTCGCAAAGCAAATGGCTGAAAGGGGTTGGACGGTGTTGGCGTGCGCACGGGACGCAGCCGCTCTCACCCGATTGGCGGCCGAACACCCGCCCGGACGCATCGAGCCGCTCGCGCTCGACTTAACCGATAGCGCAGCACTTCGCGCCACCCTGGCCGCTGCATTGCCCGCGCTCGGCCCCGTTGACGGGTTGGTGAACAACGCAGGCATCGGAAGCTACAAACCCTTTGTTGAACAAAGCGAGCTCGAACTACTGCAAACGTTGCAAGTGAATCTGGGCGCGGTGATGCAGCTCTGCCACGCGGTGCTGCCGGGCATGCTGGCGCGCCGCGCCGGGCATATTGTCAACATTGGCTCAGACTTAGGCCGACGCCCATTGGCCAACATGGCCGCTTACGTTGCCGCGAAGCACGGTTTGACGGGGTTCTCGCATTCTTTGCTTCGCGAAGTCAAGCAGCACGGCGTGAAGGTCAGCCTCGTGAATCCGGGCATCATCGACACGGATTTTGGTGGCGCGACGGAGGGCAGTAAGGAAGAGGCCTGGAGCCTGCGCCCGGCAGTACTGGCCAATTTGATTTTGCAACTGATCGACCAGCCGGGATCGACGCTCGTTGATGAAATCAGCGTGCACCCGCTCGGACAAGGGGATTTTTGAGTAGCGAAGTTTTGTCCTGACGGCCATCGCGCAGCTTGGCGCTGACGATTTAGAGCGATTCGGCGATTGAGCAAGAAGTAATCTGCGTTCATCAGCGGTCGACCTGCGTAATCTGCGTCAAAAATTCTTTCGAAGTACACGCCGCTTCACTACATCCAGCAAAACTCCAAATTCGCTAGCATCAGCCAATGGCTCCTCGCACCTCTACGAATCAAACTTTCGACCTTCTGGTGGTCGGCGGCGGGATCAACGGCGCAGGCATCGCTCGCGATGCGGCGGGTCGCGGTCTGTCGGTGTTGCTGGTTGAAAAAGACGATCTGGCGGCGCACACCTCGCAGTGGTCGTCGAAGCTCATTCATGGCGGTTTGCGCTACCTGGAGCAGTACGAATTTCGCTTGGTGGGCGAGGCGCTCGCTGAGCGAGAGGTACTCCTAAAAGTTGCGCCGCACCTCATCAAACCCTTGCAATTTGTGTTGCCGCACGAGCCGCATTTGCGCCCGAAGCTGATGCTGCGTGCTGGGCTATTTTTGTACGACCGGTTGGGCGGCTGGAGTGGTCAAAAGCAATCGCTTCCGAAGTCGTTTGCCACGTCGCTTGCGCAATCGCCCGAAGCGCATTGGGGCGCGGGGCTGAAATCGCAATTCGTCGACGGCTTTGTGTATTCCGATGCGCAAGTCAACGATGCTCGTTTGGTCGTGGAAAACGCCAAAGATGCCCGCTCGCGGGGTGCCGACATTCGTGTGGGCACCGAGCTCGTGCGAGCCACGCGGATCGGCGATTATTGGCAAGCCATTATTCGCGGCACGCAAGCGCAGGGCGCGCACGATCCGTTTGAAACCATCAACGCCCGCGCGATTGTGAACGCCGCAGGGCCTTGGGTAAAGGCGCTCCTAGACCATATCGATACCCCAGAAACCAAAGAAACGGTGAAGCACATCAAGGGCTCGCACATCATCGTGCCACGGGTGCATGACCGAAAACACGCGTATATCTTGCAAAACAGAGACGGGCGCATCGTGTTCGTCATTCCCTACTTCGAGCGCTTCAGTTTGATTGGCACAACCGATGTACCGGTGACCGATTTCGCAGCGCCGCAAATTAGCGATGCCGAAACGGATTACTTGCTCGCGCTCGCCAATTCGTATCTACAGAAACCCTTAACTCGCAAAGACATCGTTTCGAGCTATGCCGGTGTGCGACCGCTCTACGACGATGGCGACAGTAATCCCTCGGAAATTACTCGCGATTACACGCTGAAACTCGACACGCACAACAAAGGCGCGCCGCTCCTCAACATCTACGGCGGCAAGATCACGACCTATCGAAAATTGGCCGAACACGCCATCGAAAAACTGCTGCCGTTTTTTCCAAGCGCCAGCAAAACCTCGTGGACGCATCAGCCGCTGCAGACAGGCGCGTCAGCCTCCACACTGCGTGCGCTCAAATCCGAACTGCGCGGACGTGGGCTCGCCAAAGGCTACGCGCATCGCTTGGTCAATCGCTACGGCATGGCCGCAGACGCGCTCGCCAAAACCGACATGGGTGAAGTGTTTGACGAAACCTTCAGCGAAGCCGAAATTGGCTACCTGCATGAGCACGAGTGGGCCAATTCCGCGCAGTCAATGCTGCAGCGACGCACCAAAACCAATTTGCTCGCCACACCCGCATCGCTCGCCAAGATTCATGTGGCAATTAGTGCGGCGCTTAGGTAGTCTCGAACGCAATGAGTTCGCTTGGGAATTTTTTGACGCAGATTACGCTGATTCCGCGGATTGCCGCAGATTATTTAGAGCAATGCGACGATCGAGCAAAAGATAATCAGCGCTCATCTGCGAAATCAGCGTAATCTGCGTCAAAAATTCGTTCGTCGCGCGCTCTAGCAAATCTCATGACATCACTTCGGCTCCAGCCCGTCAGTTCAATCCCCGCCGAAGCCCTCCGCAAAATCGATTTTCTGCTTTTCGATGTGGATGAAACTTTCACCACGCACGGCCTCCTTACGAGCGCTGCGTACGCTACGTTGTTCGCGCTCAAAGACGCAGGCATCACGGCGATTCCGGTGACGGGGCGCCCCAGCGGTTGGGGCAACGTGATGCTCTCGACCTGGCCGATTGCGGCGTGCGTGACTGAAAATGGAGGCGTGATTTCTTGGAAAGATGGCCACGGGCAGTCGCAACAAAAAATCATTCATAGCGAACATCGCGGCGTGGGCTACATCGAACGACTGCGCTCGCTCGGTGAAACGATTCTGGCGAAACATCCCAACGTGCGAATCAGCGCGGATCAGCCGTATCGCTTGACCGATTTGGCGATTGACTACGCAGAGCAATCGCGCGGCGTGAGTGAGGCTGTGATCGCCGACACTGTGTCGATGATGAAGGCCAACGGTTACATGACGGCCGTGAGCAGTATTCACATTCACGCCTACTTTCCGGCGAACGAGAAAGCCGACGGTGTGTATCCGGTCATGCAAACGGCGTTTGCCATGGACCCTGAAGCTGTGCATTCGCGCTGCGCTTTTATCGGCGATTCGCCCAACGACGCATCGCTCTTCGCCGCAATTCCGATGAGCGTCGGCGTGGCCAATGTGCGCAGCTCACTCGACAAAATTCACACGCCGCCAGCGTACGTGTGTGAACATGAGTGCGGCGCAGGGTTCGTTGAGTTTGCGATGCGGTTGGTTGCGGCTAAAGCGGTGTCATCTTGAGCGAGCGCGAAGGGGCCGGTGGCGTCCGAATCCGCTTGCTTGAGACGCCGGCACAACGCCAACCAGCGTGGGGCGCCCGCCGCGTGTGCGCTTGATACAAAATTGCGATCCCGATAGGAGAATCTCTCATGCTTGCCCTACTTCGAATTTTTGCCCTGGGATTGCTGGTGATCGTCGCAGTGTTTTTGCTGTGGCTCGTGTTTGTGAATTTCACAAAACGCGAATCGTCGATTTGGTACGGCGGACGGCCTTCGAAATTGGGGCTGGTCGACGGCAAACTTCACGGCCCCAAAAAGACGCCGAATACGGTGGTCAGCGAAGGCATTGACGCAACCCATCCCGCCTACATCGCGCCGATTTCGTTTACGGGCGATCCGGCGGCGGCGATGGCGAAATTGCTCAGCGTCGTGCAAGGCATGAATCGCGTCGTTGTTATTCAATCGGATGAGAACTACGTCTACGCTGAATTCCGAACGCCCAAAATGCAGTTCGTGGATGATTTTGAAGCGCGACTGGACGCGGCCGCTGGCGTGATTCACGTTCGCAGCGCGTCGCGCGTCGGGCGCAAAGACTTTGACGTGAATCGCAATCGGGTCGAAGCGATTCGGGCGAAGTTTTCGGCAGCGTAGCAACACATTGTTTGGCACGGTGCCGAAATGACGGAAAATAGACACCTCGTCTTCATTTCGTTTGCCCACCTTGACCAAAGCCACGCTCGACGTTTCGCTTGAGCCGATTGACAATCCGACACTCGCTGTTGTGTGCGGCGCGCTTGATGCTAACCTGCGCGTCATCGAGCAAGCCTTTCACGTCAAAATGGCGCGGCGCATGGCGCGCTTCACGATCACCGGCGACGCCGACGCGCGAACCGCCGCGAAACGCGCGCTGGAGCGCTTTCGCTACATGGCCTCGCACGGCTCCCGGGACATCACCGATGAAGACATCGCGCTCACGTTTGTTGAGCTGAAAGTGTCGGCAAAGCCTGCGCCCGCAGCTGCGCTTTTGGCACCCGCTGCGCCGCTCGCGCCGCAGATTCCACAGGCTTCTGCGCCGCCGTTTGAAGTTGCGATGAACGACGCGCCGCTTCGACCCATCGAGCTCAAAGTTAAGCGAACCGATTTGGCAGCGCGCACGCCGATGCAGCAAACCTATCTGCAAAACATCGCGCAGTACGACATCACCTTTGGCATTGGACCGGCAGGCACGGGAAAAACGTATTTGGCCGTGGCCTGCGCCGTGGATGCGTTT
>JAAFHR010000066.1 GCA_013298455.1 Betaproteobacteria bacterium
TCTTCTGCGAAGAAATCATCAACACTTGAACCAATATGCGGATTCTTTTTTGCGGATTTCATTTCACCGTCCTCTCATTCGTTTAAGTCGTTGCTTCGCAATGTCTAGTTCGCTGCTCGGCGTCTTTTGCGTTTTCTTGATGAAGCCGTGGAGCAACACCACCGCTCCCTCTTCAATCACGAACAAAATGCGTGCAATTCGATTGCCGAGTCGGGTGCGTATTTCCCAAATGTCACCGTCGATATGATCCGCCAACGGCTTGCCAATCGGCCACGAAAACTGCACGGTCTGAATGTCCGCACCAATCGCTCGCCGCTCATCACGCGTCAAAGTTTTCAACCACTCACGGACGGGTTCATTGTTCGAGCCAGTCTCTTGGAAAAACTTTGCGGAGAGTTTCGGTAGGTTTGGCGTCACGAAGCGATTGTACCAAAAATGGTTCGTCGCGTCTTGCCGCTCATACCGCGACAAACGACGTGAAACTAACTTCGCCAGACGCCCGATGAAATGGCGCTTTCAGGCCGATGCATCGCCAGAATGTCCATTTCATAAAGCGTTCAGGGTAACGGCATTTTCGAGTTAGGTGAGGCGTAGGGCGCACACCCGAACGGTTTCCGCACAAAAACGGCGATGAGTGTAGGGTTGCCAAAACACGAGTAGATGGTTGACGGGTCGGAACGGCCGAGCGTTCCAATCCAATTGTCACTTCCAGGCCAAACGAAGGGCTTCGACGATCGTCTTTTCGAGCTCCTCGCAAACGTTCGAGGACGCCTTGAAGTACTCGAAGTCGACGCGCAAGCGTTCACCTGGATTCAACGCGCCGCGCAAATGCGGGCTGGCTTTACGCAAGTATTGCTCATTGACTATCCAGTCATTGTGTGCTGCAAGATCCCGTCGCGCCTTTATCTCGAAAAATCGCTTCCAGAGGTCATTGCTCTGGTCGCTTGAAATGCGGAGAGCCTTTGAAATCTCCTTAACGTATTCCTCTGGGCGTTTGTAACTCAGATCATTTAGATACCGCTCAACAGCGCTGTCAATGACTTCTTGGCGGCTCTTCGAGATCACGTCTCCGAGTGGCACTTGCGAGGATGACAAACTCTCGGGATAAACCGAAAGCACGCAACGCAATGCGTCAAAGAGAAAGTACTCGACTGACGCGACGAGTTGGATAAAGACCATTTCAAAAACGAACTCAACACTCGCGACGGCATTTCCTTCGAAGTGCTCAAGAAATGCTGCCCGTGTAGGCGGGGGCGGCGTCTCGCTCGCTGCGCGAGTGTCGGAGTTAAGGTAGTGCGCGACAAAGGTACCAAGCCTAAGACGGCGCTTCGCTGACAGCACATACGCCCGCCGTATTCGAACCACGACTTCGGTGCGCTTGATCTGGAGCGCGGCATTTTCATCGTAGAAAGGTGAATTCTTCAGCCCCTCTATTGCTGCTAACTCTTTAGAGATATCATCATCTAAAAGTGGCATCAATGACTCTCCCGCATAACCGGCGTCCCTGATTTCCCCACCAAGAAATCCAAATCCGCCCCCGTATCCGCGCCGAGTACGTGATCGATGTAGAGCTTCCAGTAGCCGCGATCCATTGGGGGTTTTGGCGGCGTCCAGCCTTCGCGGCGACGGGCCAAATCGGCGTCACTGACTTCCATCTTCAACGCCCGTCCTGCGGTGTCGAGTTCGATCCAGTCGCCGGTTTGTACGAAGGCTAGGTTGCCGCCTGCTGCGGCTTCGGGGGCGGCGTGCAGTACTACTGTGCCGTACGCGGTGCCGCTCATTCGGGCATCGGAAATTCGCACCATGTCAGTGATGCCTTTTCGAAGCACTTTCGGCGGCAGCGGCATGTTGCCCACTTCGGCCATGCCGGGATAGCCTTTCGGGCCGCAGTTTTTGAGCACCATCACGCTGTTTTCGTCGATGTCGAGCGATTCATCGTTGATGCGGGCGTGGACTTCTTCGATGGATTCAAAGACGACGGCGCGGCCGCGATGTTGCAAAAGCTTGGGCGTGGCGGCGCTGGGTTTGATCACCGCGCCATTGGGGGCGAGATTGCCGCGTAGGATCGTGATACCAGCGTTGGCCATGAACGGATTGTCGAGCGAGCGGATGACGTTTCGGTCAAAGCATTCGGCGTCGGCGACGTTTTCTAGGAGCGTTTTGCCGTTGGCGGTGATCGCATCGGCATGCAGCGATGCGCTGATTTCTTTTAGCACAGCGGGCAGGCCGCCTGCGTAGTAGAAATCCTCCATCAAGTATTTGCCGCTGGGCTGAATATCGACCAAATTGGGCATCATGGACCCAAGCTCGAAATCATCGAGCTTGAGGTTGACGCCGATGCGGCCTGCGATGGCTAAAAGATGCACGACCGCATTCGTTGAGCCGCCAATCGCGGCGAGTGTTTTGATCGCATTTTCAAAGGCATGCCGCGTGAGAATTTTCGATAGACGAAAATCCTCTTTCACCATGTCAACGATGCGCCGCCCAGTGAGCTGCGCCAAGCGGTAGCGCTGCGCATCAACCGCTGGAATCGCTGCGTTGCCCGGTAGCGACACACCGAGTGATTCCACCATCGACGCCATGGTGCTCGCCGTGCCCATGGTCATGCAGTGGCCTTTGCTGCGGTGCATGCCCGCTTCGGCGTCCATAAATTCTTCGAGTCGCATGGTGCCTGCGCGCACCTTTTCGCTCATCTGCCACACGCCGGTACCGCTGCCGAGGGTTTCGGTTTTGTAGCGGCCTTTGAGCATCGGCCCGCCCGAAAGTCCAATCGTTGGAATATCGCAAGACGCTGCGCCCATGATGAGAGACGGTGTGGTTTTGTCGCAACCCATCAAAAGCACCACGCCATCAATTGGGTTGCCACGAATCGATTCTTCAACGTCCATACTCACCAAATTTCGGTAGAGCATGGCGGTGGGGCGCATCAGCACTTCGCCGGTCGACATCACTGGAAATTCAAGCGGCCAACCGCCCGCTTCCCACACGCCTTTCTTCACGAAATCGGCGACTTCGCGAAAGTGCGCGTTGCACGGATTCAGTTCGCTCCACGTATTGCAAATCCCGATCACGGGCCGACCATCAAACAGGTCATTCGGATGGCCTTGGTTTTTCATCCACGAGCGGTGCGCAAAGCCGTCTTTGTCCATCTTGCCAAACCATTGTTGGCTGCGGCGGGTGAATTTTTTGTCGTCGTCTCGGTTATTGCTCATCATGATGCCTTTGCGTTGATACCGAAAGGCTAGCACTTGCGGCGCATCTTAGCGACCTGTCACTTCGCTCTGACAAGAGGCCTCTGCACAACTACCGAGTCACCGAAAATCCTCTCGGTCTCGTGATTCCCGCGCAGGCGGAAATGCATCGCGTGTTGAACAAAATCAATCACTTGGAACATGACTGTTCAGCGACGATGGATTCCCGCCTTCGCGGGAATGACGGAATTTTGAGTTGTGCAGAGGTCTTGCCAAGGCAAATGCCGAGGCGCTCGGGGACTTGCAATCTGGCACTGGTGTCAAAGCCCCCAGCCCTGCAATGATGAATCTGAGACCCTACGCCGTGCTTCCAGTTTGCTCGGCCGCCAGCAGCAGAAACCAGAGCTGTTTAAACGGGCTGGCGTCGACGTAGCTGATCATCTTAATGAGGTCAAAAATGATGATCGTCCTTTCTGCCAATACAAAGTTGTCTCTATCCTCCTGCGACGCTCCATTGTGAAGCTTTTGCAATGCGACCAAGAGTTCCGATTGAATAGTCAAGAAGCTCTGAAACCCCGCTGTTGAGGCACTTGAACACTCATTCACTACCAGTCCATCTCCCCGCCATGCACGATCCCATAACACCATTCGTTCAGGAAACAAATCTTGCATTTCATCGGGGGAGTCGAGCAACCGCAGCGCCAGTTGGAGCCTCAGTCTCCACAAATCATAAAAGGCTGGCCAGACCCGGAAGCGAGCGAAGTCAATGAACCGAACGCCGGGTGTGTCCTTATCTACAGACAAAAGAATATTGCGCG
Organism: Betaproteobacteria bacterium; assembly: GCA_013298455.1. Taxonomy (GTDB): domain Bacteria; phylum Pseudomonadota; class Gammaproteobacteria; order Burkholderiales; family Casimicrobiaceae; genus Casimicrobium. The sequence goes on from JAAFHR010000066.1 coordinate 4,010, forward strand.
GATTCATGTCGCCGTGCTGTTCGTAGCCAACCAGGCCGCCGCTGTGCGCCTTCAGCAGATGGGCGTTCCAATTGTTCGCGATGATCCTTAGGTCTTTGATCCCCTCGGCGAGGTGCGCAAAACGAGCCTTGACTTCCGTGGGCAAAGAGCCCGATTCCCAAAGTTTAATCAGTCGCTCGAACGATGAATTGAAGCGAAAAACGTTGTCAGATGACAAAGACAACGCATCTAACGTGCACATCTTCCTCGATTGCCTAAGGCTCTCAGATGACACTCTTTGCAGTGCTCCAACTACGTCCGCCAGCTCCCCAAGTCGCTCATGTGACCGAGCCAAGCACCGTACCTCTAGCGTGTCGCCTGCAAAGTAGTGCTGCATCAATAGGTGGATGCTTGAGTCGGCACTCAACGATTGCATCGGTAGCACTGTTAACGAGCAACTAGCCCAAATACGTCCTGCCTGCATCAGTTTTTTGATCTGCTCGTCTTCGCTCGCCAAAGCTTCCTTATTTTTTGAAATCTTCACGGCAACTCTTCGGTGACCTTCGCTGTCGTCATACTCGATCAAGAGCACAGTGGTTCCTGAATAACCACCGCTTGCTATCTTGACCTTAGGCTTCTCCAAGGTTCTGTTCGTAATCTTCGCGCCGACGGTATCTAGTAGGTCTGGCAGCGCGAACAACCCATATTCGCGTTCAAAAAGTCGAAGTCGAAAATCATCCTCAATTACGCAGTATTCTGAAGGCACAGACCTCAGCACCTCTCCAAAGCGTTTGGCACGGCTCGCTATAGCTTTGCGAATGGACGCGGACACTACGGCGTCACGGGTACTTGTGCTCTCGAAAACCCGTTTGGCTAGCGTTGCATCCAAAAAAGAGAGTTGATCGAGTCCAGTCTGATTTGGCATGCGCGTGTGAACGACCAAAACGTAGTCTTCTAAAAACGATTGGCGTCCTTTGATGGCTTCTACCCCATCAGAAGGTCTTTCGTCAGAACCGTCCAACGCTAAGTCAAGCAGCAAAATCACTTTGCCGCTCGTTGGATCCCATCCAGTCCTCCTTAACTCGTCAAGCTTGGTAGAGACTTCAATCCAAGAATGAGGCAAAAAGCTAGTCGTCTTGGGCGGCCAGATATGCTCGTCACTAACGCCGATCCGAGGCAAGACCTTATAGCAGTGCGCTATAGAAGAGGGATCATTGTCAATAATGATGAACTTGTACGAGGAGAGTTCCATAGTTAATTCTCGATCGGAAAGGCAAGCCATTCAACAGGGATCGACAGTCGGCTCGTGTGAACTTCAGACTCACTATCTAACTGACACTCGAACGATCCGCGAATTTCTGCAGCGGTTCGCTTCATCCCAGCGATTCCCGTGCCGCGTCCACCCGAAACGTCCGGATTCCGGTAGTTAATCACCGTGAGCAAGAGAGTACTACTCACCTCGCCGCCTGAACCAACACTGTTTTCGATTGCGATTAGAAGCTTGATGGGCGTGTTTGGTGCGACGTACTTCCGCACATTTTTGAACAGGTCTATTAGCAAGACCAACAGACTCTCGCTAGCGGGCGGCCACACAAGAGCGACGCCGTGGCCATCGTTCCAAAACTTCGCGTGATCATACAGCTTCTTTTGCGCCCAGTCTGTGACGTGTATCTCTTCTTCCAGAGTTGCAAGCGTGGGCGTCGACAGGCTCAACTTCGCAACCGATTGCAGAGAAAGTTGCGATGCCATTACTGAGATGATTGTGCCGACGGGCTCCAAAACAAGCACTGGCAAAACCCGAGCGATAACCGAGATATTCTTTTGTGTTGTCGCTTCGACTATCTGCGTTATCTGCGGCGAGCGTGGTCGCATCCGCGGCTCGTCGTAAAGCAAATCTACGCTAGTACCTAAGAAAAGCGTGTTTGCATCACTCCAAGCTTCGGTGATCACGCTAGAGGGTTCCCTAGCACCCTTTAAGTCCACGAAGCGCCCGAATGCACGCTCACAATCAGTGCGTTCTGCGAGGTATTCTTTTGAGTGCGCTCGCCACAAACCAGTGCGCAGGGCCAGTTTCTCGATCGCGTGCGCAAACGGAACGCAATCATCATAAAACCACTGCTCCAACGCGATGTGTGTGATCAACTCGTCGCGGGGGGGCGCTTCGATCGACTCGCCAACCTTTTGCCACACAGCATAGGCGTCAGAACCGTGTCGGTATCGCGCTCGAACGAAAAACTGTCTGACGACCTGCTTGGCTTCCTCGAACGAACTGGGTATCGGTAGCGCTGGCCGGGCGAGCGACGCTAGCGCCCCGCGAAGTTCGATGCGAGTGGTGGAATCAAGCGCGGCCAGAGCCTCTCGTATCGATTGTGCAGCGTTGCGTCGCCCTTTCCAATCTTTACTATAGAGCACAAGAAAGACGAATAGGTGCAGTGCGTAGGACTTCAAATGATCATTCGGCATTCTGTGCGCCTCACTTGCGGCTTCACCAAAGTGATCTGGCAGATGGCTCAAGACCCACACCGCGTTCGAAACTTCTCGGCGGCTGCCGCTTTCGAGCAATACTTTTCTGCATAGACGTGCGACGGATGCTCCAAGCTCTGCGACTATCGAGTCGACGGACAGCAGCGATGGTTCGACCGCGAATATCGTGATGCAACCGATCGCATCGTCTAAGCTTCTATTCGCGTTCGTGATCCGCTCAATGATGTCGTGCCAGCAGGGTACGCCCTGCTGTCTAAGCTCAAGAAGCTGTCTCGTCTCTATCCAGGTTAGCGCAATGGGCGTGACGCTTGTTGTTACCTCCATCGTTGAAAAAATGGGGTAACGAACAGGCCGGATCAACGCTTCATCCGTCTGACTGGACTGACGGCCGATTTCGTTCAGGTTTTCTTGCGCGGCTTTTCGAATATCCAGCAGCGCTCCAATCGTCTCGTATTCGCTGCGTTGTACTACCGTGTCTAAGGCTGCCCGCAGTGGAACAAGCTCGTCTTTCCGATACGTCTTAGCTCGATGCTGAATCAAACATGCAAAGCTGACTTTAACCGCTCGGTCCGCGCTGTTGCTAACAGCTCTGCGAACGCTGATCTTGGGCATCAACCGTTCATCCACAAGCGAAAGTCTGCTGACTAAAGGAAACAACAGAACGCTCATTACGTGGTCAAAAACGCGATCTGGACTCGAAGCGATCGACAAAAGCACCTCGTTTAGAGATCGACCGGTCATCGCCCCATTGTCAAAAAATACGAGATCGAACTCGTCAGAAACGTTGCGATGTTCCTCCTCCCACTCTATTCCAAACTGACCGGCTGGTCGTGCGCTTCGAATCGTCTGCGCGACCGAGTGTCTCAGCGTTTGTCTCCCCTCTATGACCACCGTATCTATGGCTCCCCACCTTACGTCAATCGCACACCCAGATTTGGTCAATCGCTTACGTAGCAATTCGTCGAGCTCCTTTAGGTGTTTGTTGAGGACCGAGTTACGTCGGTACAACACGCAGAGAGATCTAGGGGCGTCCCGATCACGCGCGTAATCACAGAGTATCTTGGCGCAAGCATCGAGCACTTCTGGACGCCTAACGTTGTCAGCAATCGGCCATCGGCAAACAATGTAACGATCTCCGCGAAATTGCAGTCCATAGGTGAATTCCGAGCTGCTTAAAACCCAAGCTGACGGAGATTTGCGCGATTGACCTGCGGAGAGCGTTGACTCATCGGGTTGAAACCGATGTTGTTGCAGTCCATAGAACGGCTCAATGTCCAACTTCTCATCAGGCGACATAAGCTCGTTCGTGACAGGGTCTGTCACGAACTTGATCGCCTTGTCGTCGAAGTCCAACTGGGTGACGTCGTATTGGCAGCCGAATCCCTCAAGCGTCCAATCGGGATCCGCTTTTCTGCGCATCCCGTCAACGCAGACAAAACTTCTGATCTCGGGCAACGGGGCTGACGTAGTCCCTTGTGTCAGTAGCGTTTGAACCAGCTGATCTCGCCGCTTAGCAATGGAGGTACCTTTGTGCTGAAAGTCAGCGAACACTACGATACACGATGCGCCCAGTATCCCGTCGACCAGTTCCGATGGTTCAAGAAACGTTACCCGTTCACCGATTTCCCTCGCAGCCTCAACGACCTTGCCTTTGAGTCTGAGCAAGAGTAGGTGCGAGGAGTCGCTCGAGTCGGGGACAACACAAATTGGTCCCTTAATGCTTTTCATTAGTCCGAGTAGCCATGCTCGCAGCATAGTAGTTAACGACTTCTCGAACGAAAACTCATCGCGTACGAGGCCCAGAACACTCAAGAACTCAGTCGCGTTTTGCGCACCCCTCGTTCGCACAACGGCTAAGGCTCTTCCGTCTGAGACTGGAGCGGTCCAGTACCACGAAGGCCTTCCTGGAGTTAAGCGGCGGGTTTCCCGGCTGACCAAGTGCTTCAAATGATGCGTCAGCACCTCGACCCGCTGCGTCAGATTCAGAGTCGATTCTGAGGTCTGGTTCAGCATTGGTTTCGGCAAGAGTGCAGTCAAGCTTGACGTTGAGTCAATCGTAGGACGCGTCGTGCGTTGTGCCCAGCGAATGTTTGCTCCGCCCGTGTGGCACAGCCCGAGCATTCCAATTGCATCCGAGCTATCGGCTCCGTCGGCTCTCTGAGTTGCTGGCGTAGCTACGTGATTAATTAGTCGCTTCGCAATCTCGGCGTCGATATTGCGCGCAAGAAAATGGTGCACGAGGATCCGCCCTGGATAAAGCAGCGTTGTTAGCCAACCCGCAACCACGGAGACCAGATGCTCCTCATCCACTTCACTTGTACCAGCTGAAACCATCGGCAGACAGGGATGCACGATCACCCAGAAGGTTGGCTCAGAGAGCAGCCGTTTATCCACGAGGAGTCTATGTTCCTCTTGTTGCAGTAACTTACTGACATGAGCAAAGTAGAGTTGAACGGTATTGAGGTCAATACGCTCAATGCCCTCGGGGACAGGAATCTGTAGCACGCGTTCTGCGTGAATCACGGTCTCCGGAGCCTTGGCCGTGTCGTTTTTTTTAGCCGACGGATCAACAGCCATTTCCAACGCCGTCTAGGGTACCGCCTTAACTGAGTTTTTGGTCTTTGTCGCTAGCTTAAAGGTTGAGGAGCCGTCGCCAAATTCCGTGGTTCCACAGTACGTGCCAGCGCCCGACGTGATTCCTCCAGTGCCGAACAGCATTCGAGTGCGGTACAGAACACGGTACAGGCCTCGCCAAGAATCACTGGGTGTGCTCGCTTTGGAAGAGGTACTTTTGGCATGTGCGGACTTTCGTGTTCCAAACGGGGTAAGCGCCCAAAAAAGCGTAGCGTCGTGCAATATCTTGGTTCTATTCCACCAGCTCTCACCGTTATGTTCGGTGAATTCAGGGTTTGCCTTCAGAAAAATATTCGTGAGACCTTGCGGTATGCCCAGTCCGACGTCGACTATGGATAGCTCCAAAACGCGCCCGCGTTGTTCGGCGAGTTTGCTTAGCCATTGGGCTTCGTCGGACTCTCTGCGAGACAAGTCTGGGTCCCCCAGCAAGGTGCTTGCAGGCACCGACGAGACAGCGCATGCGAAAAAAGCGCGTAAACCTAGCACTTCGTTCGCATGTTGTGAAACATTCAAGAGCCCCTCGGCAATTGTTTCGATAAACCAACGTTCAACTTCTGGTTCTAGTTCTCGCAACAGTCCGTTAGACTCTTTGGCGTATGCCAGAAACTGCTGCGCAAACGAATAGCATTGGCTCGAGCCGCTGGCTGTGCTAGGTTCGGCATCATGAGTGCTCGTCACTTCTCCCCGTACCAACGCAATCAGCCCCATGTCTGCGGCAGGTTTCGGTCTCTGGAGTTGCGCTTTCAAAAACTCAGTTTCGAGATCTTCGGACTCTCTCTCTAAAAGGCTGGCCGTGCGTCGTCCACTCCTTTTCGCGATTACAGTAACCTCGATACCTGATTGCTGCTCGCGCAGCCACCGACGGAGAGCGTAGATCCTTGTTGCCGCTCCCGCGGTAATCGAGTGAATCGCGGTAGTGTCAAACTCTATCCGCTTTAACCCTACGTGCGGCGACCACTCAGCTCGGCCAACAAACTGCTCGTTCTGGTGGATTACTGTCGAGTTTGTAATGGGCAACGACTCGACAATTTGATTCAAAGTGGAGGCAAAAACGTGGCGCGGGAAAGTGACCGTCCACGTCCCGCCAGATTTTTTAATCATGAGGAGTGTCCCAGCTAAAGCGCGAAGCCGTCCTTATCCCTCTTGCCAAACCATTGTTGGCTGCGGCGGGTGAATTTTTTGTCGTCGTCTCGGTTGTTGCTCATCATGATGCCTTTGCGTTGATACCGAAAGGCTAGCACTTGCGGTTGTCGCTGCGGCGCGAGCTAATACACTCTCGGAACATGGAAATTGCCGCGACCCCGATCACCGATTTACGTAGCTTGGCGCACGATATGAACGTGCGGGCCCGATCAGGTTTGATGTGGACACTGGTCGGATCGATCACCTTGCATCTGCTGTTGGCCAACATTGAGTTCGGCGGCAGCAGCTTCGGATTCAGCGCTCCGGCCTTGCCAAGCGACAACACCAAAGCAACGATGCGTGCGCGGATTGTTGAGGCCCCCAAGCCCCCCGCGCCGACTCCTGCCGCACCGGCGCCAACCGCTCAAACTGCTCCAGCTCGTGACACGCAGCGCACCGCTGTCGCACCGCCCGCCGTGGTTACGCCACCACCACCCAACACCGCGCGAGTGGAGTTCATCGAAACACCGCCACCTCCGCCGGCCCCAGCTCCGCCACCGCCCACACTCGCCAAGCTCCCCGAACCCGTTGCCGCCACGCCGCCGATTCGCGTTGAAAAGCAGGCGCCCATCGCGCTGCCGCAACCTGTGCAGCCGTTGCCCGCATTGACTCTGCCAGACGCAGTATTGCCCCCGGTGGTTGAGACTGCAAAGCCGCCCCCGGTTGAGCCGCCCAAAGTTGAATCGCCCAGAGCTGAATTGCCAAAGCTTGAGCCTTCAAAAACCGCCGCTGCCGAGCCACAGAAAAACGACGCTGCAAAGAGCGAAACCGCAAAGACCGAAGCACCCAAAGCTGCCCCTGCAGAGACGAAAGTAGCCGAACCGCCGAAAGCCGCTCCAACGCCAGTCGCCGCGACGCCACCGCCGACGTCCGCCGCTGCCCCATCC
>JAAFHR010000067.1 GCA_013298455.1 Betaproteobacteria bacterium
GCGTTGTCTCTCGTCATCGCTTCGAAGGGCTTCCCATCACGCTCGGCAGTGCCTACCGAAATGATTTCATCATCGATGACGAAAGCAGCGCAGTCGGCGCGCCGGTTGCGCTGATTATCGATCGAGATGCACAGGGCGCACTCTGCATCAGCGCCGCTGAAACGAGCGCTACGTTCTGGGCGCCGGGTGGGCTCACGCGGCGGTGGTTGATTGATCCCGAGCAAGCGGTCAGCGTAGCTGGGCAGCGGCTGCGGGTACGCACTAGCGCCTACGTGCCGACAGGAGTTTCGAAGCGTGCCGCCGCGCTGCCGCGTGCGGCGCAGCTGGCTTGGCTCTGGGCTCTGCCGCTAGCCATGGCAACGTTTGTCGCGACGACTTGGGTGAACGACATCGACGGCACCAAAGCAGTGATCTACGTGACCTCGGGGCTCGGCATCGTGATGGCCTTGATGCTCTGGGCGGGCATCTGGGCGCTGGTGTCTCGCTTGACCGGACGCTCGACGCATTTCGTGACGCACTTGGCCTTGGGCGCACTCACTTTCGTTGCCGTGAACCTTGTGGATTACGTGCTCGATAGCGCGTCTTTCGCGTTCAATTTGCCGGTGATTCAGCGCTACGACTATTTGCTACTCGGCGTGATTGTCGGGGTGGCGGTGTGGTGTCACGGCCGTTGGGTTTCGCGGGTGCGGGTGGGCACGGCGCTCACTACGGCGCTCATCGTAGGCGGCGCAATCTTGGCGTCGCAGGCGGCGGGTTTCTACACGTTGCGCGGCAACATCGCGGCGTCACAAACTTTGGTTGAAATACGCCCACCGTCTTGGAAAGTTGCGAGTGGCGTTGGTCTCGATCAATTTTTCTCGGACGCGGCTGCGCTCAAAGAGGCGGCCGAAAAATCTAAACCTGAAAAACCAGACGGGCTCGATTTTTCCTCGTACGACGCCGATTGATTTTCGTTCACTGAAAGTGCTCTGACCATGAACCAATCTGCCCCAGTAACGCGCAAAGAAATCTGGTCGTGGGCGATGTACGACTTCGCCAATTCCGGTTACACCACGGTCATCATCACAGCGATTTTTAACGCCTATTTTGTGAGCGTGATTGCCAGCGGCGCAGAGTGGGCAACGCTCTTGTGGACGACGATTGTGGCGATTTCGTACGCCATCGTGATGGTGATCGGGCCGCTCTTGGGCGCGTGGGCGGATCGCCGCGCGGCAAAGAAGCGAATGCTCCTTTACTCAACGCTGGGATGCGTTGCGACGACACTGCTGCTCGCGCCTTTAGCCGCGCAGGGATCGAATCTGTTGTGGCTCGTTTGCATCGTATTCATCGCGAGCAATGTGTTTTACGCCTTGGGTGAAAACTTCACAGCCGCGTTTTTGCCGGAGCTCGCCACGAGCGAACATATCGCCAAGGTGTCGGCTTGGGGTTGGAGCTTAGGCTACGTCGGCGGCTTGGTGACGTTGGGCGCGTGCCTCGCGGTGGTGACGTCGCAGCAAGCTGCAGGAGCTCCTGCTACGAGCTATGTGCCGTGGACGATTGTGGTGACGGCGGTCATTTATTCCATTGCCAGCTTGCCCGTTTTTTTGTTTTTGAAGGAGCGTGCCACGCCGCAACCCGACGTAGCGCGTCAACCGCTTTGGACGAGCCTCAAAGCGTCATTCGCGCAGCTTGATCATCATCCCGATTTGCGGCGATTTTTTTGGGCTGGCATCGCCTACCAAGCAGGGCTCGCAGTCGTCATCACGCTGGCTTCCGTCTACGCTGCAGAAGCGCTCGGTTTCAAAATGGCCGACACCATCAAGCTCTTGCTCGTGGTCAACGTTTCCGCCGCGATTGGAGCGTTTGTGTTTGGCTACGTGCAAGACCGGATCGGTCACAAACCAACACTCGTCGTCACACTCGTGATGTGGATCGCCACGGTGATCGTTGCCTACGTGTGGCACACCCAAACGGGCTTTTGGGTGGCCGCCAATTTGGCGGGATTGTGTTTGGGCGCATCGCAGTCGGGCGGACGTGCCTTGGTGGGGGTTTTGAGCCCGAAATCGAAGGTGGCTGAGTTCTACGGGCTCTGGGGACTCGTCGTGCGTTTGGCGGGCATTGTGGGCCCGATGCTTTACGGTTTGGTGACGTGGGTCACTGGCGGCAATCATCGCCTAGCGCTCTTGATTACGGGCGCGATGTTTGTGATTGGTTTGTGGCTGCTCCGAGCGGTGGATACAGCGCGTGGCGAGCGCGATGCGTTGGCGGTTGATGCGCGCACGGCTCGCTAGTCTGAGCGGGCGTTTGTCGTCGAATAGCGACGTAACTCGTTGATTTGTTTGCATTTATCGTAACGCAGGGCTAAGCTTGTGGTTTATGACATCGTCATAAACCACAAGGAACTCGCCATGAATTCAATTCTCAATCGCTGCATCGCCGTATCAGTCGCTTCGGTGATCGTCACCACCGCATTTGCTGCGGAAAACATCTTTCCGAAACGCAATCGAACGCTCTTAGTGAAGCAGCCCGCTGAATGCACGCAGTGGAGTGCGCCGCTGCCGCAATCACAAACGCGCGCAGACTATCCCGACGATGCGCGCGGCTTGCAAGGCGACGCGGCGTTGCTGCTAAGGATCGGAGCTGACGGCAGCTACCAAGGGTTGATCGACTTTTTGGCGTCCGACGATGCCTATGTTCGCGCTGCGGAAAAGGCGGTGAAGCAGTGGACGTTTGTGCCCGCGCAATGCAACGGCGCCGCAATCGCTTCGGACGCACGCGTTGACTTTGTGTTTCGTCGCGAAGGCGCGATTACCTACAAGACCGGTGTCAGCTCGTTTACACGTTAACGACCCGATGCAATGGCTGCGTTTCGAGGCAAGAAAAATTTAGATCAGCTATAATTCAAAGCTTCGGGGCGTAGCGCAGCCTGGTAGCGCATCTGCTTTGGGAGCAGAGGGTCGCGAGTTCGAATCCCGCCGCCCCGACCACAGCACATTGTGAACGACAAGTGCTTGAACTTATGTTTCGTTCAGTGTGTGTACAGCACTTTTTTTGTGCCCGTAGCTCATCTGGATAGAGCATCAGCCTTCTAAGCTGAGGGTAACAGGTTCGAGTCCTGTCGGGCACGCCAAGTTTTTCTGAAAAGAGAAGCGTTTCGATGGCGGCCGTAGCTCAGCGGTAGAGTCCTGGATTGTGATTCCAGTTGTCGTGGGTTCGAACCCCATCGGCCGCCCCACAGAATTTTTCGACGATAGCCCTCCGCGAGAGGGCTTTTTGTTTTCGGACTATCAACCGGATTCAGATGAAACGACGATGCCGCTCACAGTGATGTTGAGCGGAGCGAAACATCGGGTTGCACACGGTTCAGTGCTTGTGGGCGGTGCTGTTGCTCACGCTGATCCTTCGCTCTGCTCAGGATGACAGTGCTGGTGACTGAGTCATGTTGCCCACCAGGTTTGGTGTTGTCGCGTTCGTGCCGTTAGACTGACTTCTGTGCCTGTTCGTAAAGGCGCGAAGGAATCTGCAATGGCCGCTCAAAAGTTTGATCTGGTGTTGTTTGGCGCAACGGGCTTCACTGGCGTGCAAACGTTGAAGCATCTCGTGCAACACGTGCCGAGCGGCTTCAAATGGGCGATTGCCGGGCGAAATGAAGCAAAGCTCAATGCTCTGCTGCCGCTTTGTGCTGATGCCGCATCCATCCCCGCGATCAAAATTGCCGACAGCGCAGATGTCAAAAGCGTTGAAAAGCTCGTTGCGTCAACGCGTGTATTGATTCAACTGGCGGGGCCGTACGGCACTCACGGAGAATCGTTCGTTGCCGCCTGCGCCAAGCACGGCACACACTATTTGGATTTGTCGGGCGAGATCGGTTGGGTGGCCGACATGATTGAACGTCACCATGAAACGGCGGTTGCGTCCGGCGCAAAAATCATTCCCGTGTGCGGATTCGAAGCGCTGCCGTTTGACATTGCGGCGCTGATGATCGCCGACACATTGAAGGCTCAAACTGGCGAACTCGCGGCGTCGATCGAAGTCATCAATCGCTTCACCGGACCGCCGGCGTTTCGCCCGCGCGACGTGCTCTCCGGCGGCACCACCGCTTCGATCAAAGCGATGCTAGACGTGGGCGAGGCGCGTGCGTTTTCCGACCCTGCCGTGTTGGTGAGCGATGCGGCACGCGCAGCGATGATTCGCGAACGACACCCCTATGATTTTCGTGCGCGCTACAGCGACGAGGCCGGTGCGTGGCTCGCCCCCACCGTGCCCGCACCGTTCGTCAATCCGCCGGTGATTTACCGAACGATGAGCTTGTTTGCGTCGTCTCGCAGCTCGCCATTCGCCAGAGACTGCGGCTACGTCGAAGCCATGTCGACGAAATCGTTCGCGCCCTTCGCGCTGGCGCAGCGCGTGATCGCTGAAATGTTGTCACGTTCATTCATTGCGATGGGCGCATCGATTTCGCGCGATGGCAAATTGGATCGTATGGGCCGCAGCGCCGCCAAAACCGTCCTCGATTGGATTGGCCCGAATACCGGTCAAGGTCCGAGCGAAAAACATCTCGCCGAATCGGGCTACACGCTTCGAATGCGAGCCACGTCGGCGTCGGGGAAAACAGTTTCCGCACGCGCCAAAGCGAGCGGCCATCCCGGCTACCGTTCGACCGCCATGCTCGTCGCCGAAGCGGGTTTGACGCTCGCAGGAGCGGCTGCGGACGGCTGTCGAGTGCTGCCTCGCCGAAGCGGTGTGCTGACGCCAGCCAGCGCGTTTGGAACGAGTGCGACGGCTGCATGGCAGCGCGCGGGGTTGGTGTTTACGATGGGCGAATGAGGGCAATCACGTGCTTAACAGCTTATGTCTTAAAAGCCTTATAAATCAATGGGTACGACGATTATTCAGTGTTTATAGATAATCGAATATATCGACGTAAAGCCCACAATAAAGCTAGATTTACATAAAAAAGCTGGTTTCCACGTTCCGCGAACCGGTAGATTCAAAAACGCCCCAAGCTCCACCCAATCCCGCGTGCCGCCGGGAATCACCGCGCCGGAGCAGCCTTCCACCGGTCATTGGGCACGAGCGGATACCAATCCGGGCGCGAGGGATCGCGATCGTACGGATAGCCGCCGAGGGACTTGAATAGTTCGTGATATTCGGCGAGTTTTTCACGGTTGAGCTGCACGCCCAAGCCCGGCGTGGTGGGCACTTTGATCGCGCCGTTCTCGTACTGAAATTTGCCGCCGACGATCACGTCGTCGGTCAGGTGGTGGTAGTGCGCGTCGGCGGCGTAGCCTAGGTTCGGAACGACTGCGCCTAGGTGCAGCATCGTGGCGAGCTGAATGCCCAATTCGCCCGACGAATGCACCGCGACACCGAGCCCGAAGGTGTCGCAGATGGCGGCGGCTTTGATGCACGGTCGAATGCCGCCCCAAAACGTGGTGTCGAGGAGTACGACGTCAACGGCGCGCGGATTGGCCAGCACGTTCATGGCGAGCTGTTCGAAGTTCACGACGACGGTATTCGTGGCCGTCGGAATGCGAACAAACTCTCGGAGCCGCGATAGCTGAGGCATACCGAACACAGGATCCTCGAAGTAATCGTTGTTGAGCGATTCGATGCCTTTGCCGAAGGTGATGGCGTCGGCCAATGAAAACGCCGCGTTTGGGTCGAAGCGCAATCGATCATGGGGCAACGCTTTGGCGAGCGCTTGGTAGCAGCTGAGCTCATAGGCCGGCGCGTACACGCCGCCCTTGAGTTTGTGTGAGGTGAAACCGTACGCCGCTTTGAGTCGCTGTGCTTCGGCTACCAATTGCTCGGCGGTTGCGATTTCACCTTGCCCTGTTTTTTCGTTGGGCAAACGATAGAACAAATAGCTCGCGAAGCTCACCGCATCACGCACTCGTCCGCCCAACAATTCCGACACGGAGACGCCCGTCTTTTGGCCCATGATGTCCAGACACGCGAATTCGATAGCCGCGTGCAGCTGCGTGCGATTGTTGTAGAGGCTCGCCGTGGGATTGCAGATGGCGAAACGGAGCGCTTCGAGTGCGAACACATCGTGGCCCTTGAGATAGCTGATGAGTCCTTCGATGGCTGCACTTGCCGCTTCGCCGCCGCCGCCCATTTCCCCTAGGCCGAGGTAACCATCCGTCGTTTCCACTTCAACAATAGTGCGAACGAAGCGTCCCCAGTGCGCGCCGTTGCTGTGCAAGATGGGAGCTTCGAGCGGCACGGTGACTGGGGTGGCGCGGATGTTGGCGATGCGGGTGGTGGTCATGGATATTGCAGGCTTTGCGGAACTGAAACTGGCTCGATGGACAGCGGCATTTTTGACGCAGATTTCCGCTGAGTATGTCGGGCTGGCAACAGCATCGGGCGCGAACAAAATGTCGAAAAATCTGCGCTAATCCGCGAGTAAATCTGCGGCAATCTGCGTCAAAAAATGAACGCGGGTACTCGCCAAAATGTTGGCACAACAGACCATCGCCGATGCGTGAATACTAAGCCACCAGTGCGCGCCCCGCATGTTGCACTGCACACAAATGTCTCGGTTTACGCGTTTCTGTCAGCCGCGTTAGCAAGCTTGCCGTATGCTCAAAATGTGTTTTTAAAGAACGGTGCGCTTCGTTACAGCGCCGCATAGCGCAGCTGTTAACGATAGACGACTCACAACCCAAGGAGCCAACGATGATGAAACTTCACACACTGATTGCAACGTGTTTGGTGGCGGCGGGCATTGCGCTGCCAGCGGCTGCACAAACGAAACTCAAATGGGCACACGTGTACGAAACGAGCGAGCCCTATCACACGGAATCGGTGTGGGCCGCAGCGGAGATTAAGAAGCGCACCAACGGTAAGTTTGACATTCAAGTATTTCCCGCCTCATCGCTCGGCAAAGAGACCGATATCAATCAGGGCATGTCGCTTGGCACCGTCGACATGATCATCAGCGGCGCGTCGTTCGCGGCGCGAAGTTTTCCGCGCGTTGGGATCGCTTACTACCCATTCATCTTCCGTGATGCGGCGCATCAAGCGGCCTATTCAAAGAGCGACGTGTTCAAAGAAATGGTTGATGGTTTCCGTGCCAAAACGGGCATACAAATGACTGCCTACACCTACTACGGCGCGCGGCACACCACATCGAATCGGCCATTCAATGATTGCGCTGGCATGAAGGGCTTAAAGATTCGCGTGCCCGATGTGCCAGTCTACATGGCCACACCGAAATCATGCGGTGCGAACCCCACGCCGATTGCGTTTGCTGAGGTGTATCTTGCACTGCAAAACGGTACCGTCGAAGCGCAAGAAAATCCGCTCACCACCATCGAAGCCAAAAAATTCTTCGAAGTACAAAAGCACATCATGCTCACCGGCCACATCGTCGATGGTTTGATCACGCAAATCGCGCCGCATGTTTGGACGAAGCTCACCGATGCCGAGAAAACGATCTTCACCGACGTCACTCGCGAAGCTGCCGCGCGGGCCACTGCGCAAATCATCAAGCGCGAAGGCGAATTGGTTGAAGAGTTCAAGAAAAAAGGACTCAACATCGTCAACGTAGACCGCGCAAGCTTTCAGTCGGCCGTGTTGAAGACGGTGACGCTCGAATCGCTTGGGTTCGACAAAAAAGACTTTGATCGGATTCAGGCGCTGAAGTAGCGAGGCTTAGCAGCGGGGTTCGCTGCGCCTCGCGAGAGGGTGAGCTCGGCTACACCGTTCGGGCTGAGCTTGTCGAAGCCTTGCGGGCGCACGACCAGCCCTTCGACAAGCTCAGGGCGAACGGGGTTGGAGCGCTTACAAGGCGTTGCATGACCCAAGTGCAAAGCGTGCGGCTCCGGAATTCCATTGCCCCATTCAAAGCGGGACTGACATGACCACAATCGAAGAACCCAAAGTCCTCAGCGACGACGGCACCTTTCAGGCCACGGATGCGCCGATTGATTTGTCGATTTACGGTTGGGAAGATTGGCTCTCGCTGGGCTTTTTTTTGCTGCTGGCCGTCGACATTTTTTATCAATTTTTTACGCGCTACGTGCTCTCCGATTCCGCCGCGTGGACGGAAGAGATTGCTCGGTATTTGCTGATCATCGTGGTCTTTCTCGGTGGCTCGATGGCGGTACGAAAGAATTCGCACATTCATGTTGAATTTATGTATCGCTACTTGCCAGCGTGGATGGGGCGAGCGATGTCAACGTTTGTCGATGTCGTTCGCATTCTGTTTCTGGGCTATGCAACGGTGCTGACGTGCCAGCTGATGCCCAAAATGCACAACCTCTCCATGACGGTCATTGATGTGCCGATGAGCTACATCTACGCTTTTGTGGCGCTCGGTTTTGCACTGATGACGATGCGTTCGGTACAGGTCGCCATCAAGCACTGGCGACAAGGCTGGAGCACGCTCGAGCGGCCGATGGAGGGCATTGAGGTATGAACGCACTTTTCTTCGGAAGCTTTTTGGCGGCGATGAGCTCGGGCATTCCAATAGCGATTGCCATGTGCGTCGGTTCACTCATCTACATCTGGGCGAGCGGCGCGATTCCGCCTGTGGCTGTGGTGCATCGTATGGTCGGTGGCATCGATAGTTTTCCGCTGTTAGCCGTGCCGTTTTTTATCTACGCCGGCAACTTGATGAATTCGGCGGGCATCACCAATCGGATTTACAACTTTGCGCTGGCTCTGGTGGGTTGGTTGAAAGGCGGTTTGGGGCACGTTAACGTGGTGGGCTCCGTTGTGTTTGCGGGGATGTCAGGCACGGCCGTGGCCGATGCGGGCGGCCTTGGCACGATTGAGATCAAGGCGATGCAAGATCATGGCTATCCAACGGAATTTGCGGTGGGCATCACTGCCGCGTCGTCAACGCTCGGGCCGATCATCCCGCCATCGCTACCGATGGTGATCTACGGCGTGCAGGCCAATACCTCGATTGGCAAACTGTTTGCCGCGGGCTTCATCCCCGGCGCGATCATGGCGATTTTCATGATGATCATGGTGGCGTACTACGCACACGTTCGAAAGTACGGCGCGGACATCAAGTTTTCGTGGCCGCGAATGGGACGCGCGTTTATTGAATTGGCGGCGGTTTTGATTACAGGCGCGGTGCTGTTTTTCCTATGGGACAAAGACAATGAAAGCTTGGGCGGATTCGTGCGCTTCGGCTTGCCTCTGATCGCGGTGTTGGTCGCTGACAAATGGTTCAAATTCGAAGCGTTCATGGCGCTTTTGACGCCAGTCATTTTGATCGGCGGGATGGCTTCTGGCTTGTTTACACCGACGGAAGCGGCGGTAGCGGCATCCGCGTGGGCGCTGTTTTTGGGCTTCGTTTGGTACCGCACCTTAACGTTGCGGATGTTCATCAAAATTTCGATGGAAACCGTGGAAACAACGGCCGTGGTGCTCTTCATCGTGGCCAGCGCATCGATCTTTGCATGGGTGCTCACGACCACGCAAGTGACTGAATTGATCGGTGCGTGGGTGCTCTCCATCAGCACCAATCCCTTGGTGTTTTTGTTGCTCGCCAATTTGTTTTTGCTCTTCGTTGGCTGCTTCATGGAGACCATCGCAGCGATCACGATTCTCGTGCCAGTATTTATGCCGATCATCGCCAAACTCGGCATTGACCCGGTTCACTTCGGTTTGGTGATGGTGCTCAATCTGATGATTGGATTGTTGACGCCGCCCGTGGGCATGGTGCTTTTCGTGTTGCAGAAAGTCGCGCGAATATCGTTTGAGCGAACGGTGATGGCGGTGCTGCCGTGGATGATTCCGCTCTTCGCCACGTTGATACTGATTACTTACGTGCCGCAACTCGTGCTTTGGTTGCCGGGGAAGTTGTATCCGTAGGCAGGTAGGCGCGGACCTGGCCGCGCGGGGCGGGGTTCGATAAAAGGGGGGCTGAGCGACGCCAGGTCGTCGCCTACATCGAGCGACGCTCGGTCGTCGCCTACGTCGCTCTCGTCGGGTTTGCCGGAATGACAACGCTGCAAGTTCGCGTTAACCTCATTGTCAGTTTTACTTCCGTTTCCCTGACACATGCGTTCATTTCTTACTTCATCGGCTACGAGGTGTTTGCTCGCGGCCGCGATACTCTCGCTCACAACCGCTTCGGCAGTCGCCCAAATCTGGCCGACGAAGCCCGTAAGAATCGTAGTGCCTGCCCCCGCCGGGTCTTCGCTCGACATCGTCGCGCGGTTGTTGGGTGACAAGCTCAAAGACAAGTGGAATCAGCCCGTGGTGGTGGAGCCCAAACCGGGCGCGGGCGGCATGCTCGGCGTCGACGTGGCGGCGAAGGCAACCGATGGCCACACCTTTGTCATCGGCTTCCCGGGCCCAACCGCCTTTGCGCCCTTTCTCTACAAAAAAATGCCGTACGATGCCGTGAAAGACATCGTCCCCATCGTCGTGACGACGACGCAGCCCAATGTCTTGGCGGTCAACGCGAACCTGCCCGTGAAAAACGTGCAAGAGCTCATCGCTTACGGCAAAGCCAATCCCGGCAAACTGTCTTACGCGAGTGTGGGCAACGGTTCGTCGTCGCATTTGGCCATGGAATTGCTGAAGTCCGAGGGCGGCTTTGACGCGCAACACATTCCGTTTAACGGCGCGCCACCGGCGGCGCTCTCAACGGCCAATGGCGATACGCAGATACTCTTTGCCGTGGCCTCCGGCATTGCGCCGCATGTGCAAAGCGGCCGCGTTCGGCAAATCGCGGTGACCAGTTTGACTCGTTTTGATTCGCTCAAAGATTTGCCGAGTATTAATGAAAGCGGCGTGAAAAATTTTGAGGCAATCGCTTGGAATGGCTTGTTTGGCCCCAGCGCTACACCGTCTGACGTGGTCGCAAAAATCAACGCAGACGTTAACGCGGTGCTCGCTGATCCAGCGATTCGCGAACGTTTGATCGCTGCAGGCATGGCGCCCGGTGGCGGCAACGCTTCGGCGTTTAAGACGATGCTCGATGCCGATATGAAAAAGTGGGGCGCGACGATCAAGCGGCTGGGCGTTCAGCTCGATTGAGGAGACGTCTGCACAACCAGCGAATCGTCGTGAGCGCGCCCAGACGCGTCATTCCCGCCTTCGCGGGAATGACGAGAATGGAAGTTGAGCAGAGGTCTCAGGCAAGCGATTTATTGAAAACGCTCAAAAAGTAGTTGCAGCCCACGTTCTATCTGGCTTTAATGGAAA
>JAAFHR010000068.1 GCA_013298455.1 Betaproteobacteria bacterium
ATTGCACGATGTATTGATAGGCGTGGGTGTGGATCGCTTCTTCAAACGCTTGGCGTAGCAAATACTGGCGGCATTCCGGCGCGGTGATGTGACGGTACGTGCCCAGCACGATGTTGTTGGCGGCGAGGCTATCGGCGGTGACGAAGAAGCCGAGATTGCGCTTGACGATCAAACGCTCATCATCGGTCAGGCCATCGGCGCGCTTCCACAGCTCGATATCGCGCTGCATGTTGATCTCTTGCGGCATCCAGTGATTGGCGCAACCGCCGAGATATTTATCCCACGCCCAGTTGTATTTGAACGGGACGAGTTGGTTCACGTCGGCACCACCATTGATGACGCGTTTGTCTTCGGCCTTTACGCGACCGGTGTGGGCGCGCATTTGCGCGGCAAGATCGTTTTCCACGGGCTTGCCAGTCTCGTTCATTTGCGCGCGGTAATCGGCGATGTGAGCGGGCGAGGGCGGCGAAGCATGGGTTGTAGGCGTTGCGCTGGTGTTGGCGGTGTTAGAAATAGGGGCGACGATGTCGTCATCAAAATTAAGCATGGTGTGGTGTCCTGTTTGCCTTTGCACTTTGGTTCAGAGGGGGAATTTTTGAACCGAGCGCTTGGTTTTATGGGTGGCGTCTTGTGAGTTACGTGGGGAATGAAATGGGTTAGGAATCAGCGCGCTTCGCTATTGGACCGATTCGAGTTTGGCGTAGAGATACGCCGGTGAAATATCGATGCCGCCGCGCTCCCACGATAGGGTGGCGATGGCGTCATCGAGCTTGAGCTCGGCGAAAGTGATTGGGTCTTGCAGGGGCTTCAGATCATCGCCCCACAAATCATCCGAGAAATCAACGATGCCTTCGCGACCATCGGCAAATCGGAGCCACATTTGGTAATCGCCTACGTGGCGCGCGCCGCTCAATTGCGGATTGGGATCAACGAGGGTTTGCAAAATCGATAGTCCTTGTTGTTGGGTTATCCCGGCTGGATTTTCGTGTGCGCATTGACGCAGGCCGGTAAGGCTGCCCGTCATGGCTGCGTCACGAAATTCGATGAAACTGAAGTTGTTTTCCACAGGGCGCTGCGCTACGTGGCGGCCATTGGCCGGTGCAACACACTGTGAAAAACCGCCAACCGAGGCGCTTTCGCGGTAGGGGTTGGCGGCGTCGTGGCGGCTGCGTTTCTCAAAAACGCGACTGCTCGGACGAGATCGCGCGGGTGGGACCCGTGGCGGCTCCTACACCGGTATCTACATTGGCTTCGGCGGCTTTGGAATGATCCGCGCGAGCGGTTTCCATTTCTCACCTGTGTAGCCATTGAGGCACGCGTTATTGAAGGCGTCGGTCATAGTGACGTAGCCCTGTGACGATGCACCGATGATGTTGCCATTTGACGCAATACGACGCCATCTGGTTTTGCCAGCCTTATCTAGGAAAAATACCCACTTGTGTTCTTTTTTAGCCACAGATCACCTCCCTTCCTTAAGGTACACACACTCAACTACGAGGTGTGCAAATTCGCTTCAATCCACGCGCGCGACCGCGTGAACGAAGCACTTACAACCACAAACACTCGCCCCTTCGCTCGGGGCAACTAAGCGGCTCAAAAAGCCCGCTCGGTGCGGCATTTGATGTTGCGGTCAAGGCTCTGTAGGGCTTGAAAAACCCTGCAAAGCGTTCACCCCAACCCTCTCACAAGAGAGGGATTTGGTCGGCTCGATTAGAGCGGCGGAATACGGAGCTTTTGGCCTGGGTAAATCTTGTCAGGGTGCGAGAGCATTGGCTTGTTGGCTTCGAAAATCACCATGTACTTATTCGGATCGCCATAAGCGGCTTTCGAAATTTTCGACAGGTTGTCGCCCGGTACTACGTCGTGATACGTCGCCTCAGGTTCGCTCTGATCGACTGACATGTTGTCGTTGACGTTCGACACGCCCGCGACGTTGCCGCAACAGAGGAGCGCCTTTTCCTTCGTTTCCTGATCTTCGGCCACGCCAAAGATATTTACTGTGGAAGACGCAGCATCAAAGGTCACAACGAGGCCCGTGATCGTGAGACCCTGCGCTTCGATGTAGGCTTGGATGGCATCGCCCGCAGCGCGGTTGGTGGCGTCGAGTTTTTCTTTGGCAGCGGCGTCGTCTGCGGCAGCAGCGGCTGCGGTGGCCTCAGCGTCTTTGTGTCCGAACAGTTTTTCGCCTGCGTCTTTGATGAAACTAAAGAAACCCATGATGTGTTCTCCTAGGGGTTAAGTGTGAGGGTCAGCGGCTGCTGAAGTGCCTCGTGCTTCGGTTATAGCCGATTGTTGCGATAGATTGTTCTGAAGCCACGATTTATATGGCGTTCAAACGTAATGCTATTGAAACAGTCCTGCTTCATTCGGCGTTATTGACAAGCCTCGCAATCGGGATTGTCGATCGAGCAAAATTTCATATCGGTAGCGGGCAACTCGGCGGCGACCGCTGGGTTGACGGGCGCGGCCACTGCTGGCATCACAGCGGGTGCTGCTTTCGCCGCAGCAGCATGAGTTACACCGCCGGAGGACACCGCATTGAGCTCTCCGCCTTTGCCGGTGGATTTCTCGGCACTCGTGGCGGCCATGGTGCGCAGGTAATACGTGGTTTTGAGGCCGCGCTTCCAGGCGAGTTTGTAGATGTCGTCAAGCTTCTTGCCCGACGCGCCTGCCATGTAGATATTGAGCGATTGCGCTTGATCGATCCACTTTTGGCGGCGCGATGCGGCTTCAACAAGCCAGCTCGCATCCATCTCAAAGGCGGTCGCGTAATTGGCTTTCAAATCATCGGGAATGCGATCAATTTTTGCGAGCGCTCCATCGAAGTATTTCAAATCCGAAATCATCACTTCGTCCCACAAGCCGCGAGCTTTCAGATCATCAACGAGGTGCTCGTTAATCACCGTAAATTCGCCCGAGAGATTCGATTTGACGAAGAGATTTTCGTAATTCGGCTCGATACACGCCGACACGCCAATGATGTTGGAAATCGTGGCGGTGGGGGCAATGGCGACGCAATTGGAATTGCGCATGCCATGCACTTTGATGCGATCTTTCAGGCTGCCCCAATCCATCGACATCGACTGATCGACTTCAACGTAACCGCCGCGCTCATCGGCCAAGAGTTTCAGCGAATCAAACGGCAGAATGCCGCGATCCCACAGCGAGCCTTTGTACGAGCTGTAACGGCCGCGCTCTTCGGCGAGCTCGGTCGACGCCCAGTACGAGTAATAGCAAACCGCTTCCATCGAACGATCTGCGAATTCCATGGCCGCTTCCGAGGCGTAGGGCACGCGCATCATGTGCAGCGCGTCTTGGAAGCCCATGATGCCAAGGCCGACCGGGCGGTGCTTTAGATTCGACGTACGCGCTTTTTTCACGGCGTAGTAATTGATATCGATCACGTTATCAAGCATGCGCATCGCCGTGCGAATGGTCTTTTGCAATTTCGCGTGATCGAGCTGATAGCCACCATCGACTTCGATCATGTGATTGACCAAATTCACCGAACCCAAATTACACACCGCGATTTCGGTGTCGCTCGTATTGAGCGTGATTTCAGTACATAGATTCGACGAGTGAACGACGCCCACGTGTTGCTGCGGTGAACGGATGTTGCACGGATCCTTAAACGTGATCCATGGATGCCCCGTTTCAAAAAGCATGGTGAGCATCTTGCGCCAGAGCGCGGTCGCCTGAATCGTTTTGAAGAGCTTCAATTCGCCGCGCGCGGCTTTCGCTTCGTACTCGTTGTACTTCGCTTCGAAGGCCTTACCGAAAAGATCGTGCAGATCGGGCGTGTCAGCGGGCGAAAAGAGCGTCCACGGGCCGTTTTCATGCACACGCTTCATGAACAAATCGGGAATCCAGTTCGCGGTGTTCATGTCGTGCGTGCGGCGGCGATCATCGCCCGTGTTTTTGCGGAGCTCGAGGAATTCCTCGATGTCCATGTGCCACGTTTCAAGGTAAGTGCAGACCGCGCCTTTGCGCTTGCCGCCTTGGTTTACGGCCACTGCGGTGTCGTTGACGACCTTGAGGAAAGGCACCACGCCCTGTGATTCGCCGTTGGTGCCCTTGATGTGTGAGCCCATGGCGCGAACAGGCGTCCAGTCGTTGCCCAAACCACCTGCAAATTTCGAGAGCAGCGCGTTTTCTTTGATGGCTTCGTAGATGCCGTCGAGATCATCGGCGACCGTCGTCAAGTAGCACGATGAGAGCTGCGAGCGATGTGTGGCGGAGTTGAAGAGCGTTGGCGTCGACGACATGAAGTCAAACGACGAAAGGAGTTGGTAGAACTCAATCGCACGGCCTTCGCGATCCGCTTCGTTGAGCGCCAAGCCCATGGCAACCCGCATGAAGAAGGCTTGCGGCAGCTCGAAGCGACGGTCTTCAACGGATGCCGTGGACGTGTTGGATTGACGATCAATCAGGAAATAACGGTCATACAAAGTTTGCAGCCCGAGGAAGCCAAACTTCAGATCGCGGTTGTGATCGAGTGCTTCGCCGAGGCGCTCTAAGTCATAGCTCGCAAGCTCGGGGTTCAAAAGCCCAATCGAGATGCCGTGTTTGATGAATTTCGGGAAGTTTTCTGCGTAGCGAACGGCCATGTCCGCGTGGCTTGTTTCTTCGCCCAGAATCTCGAAACGAATTGAGTCCATCAACAAACGTGCCGTGACGAAGCTATACGCTGGGTCTTTCTCGATGTACTGGCGCGCCGCCAGAATGGTGCATTTGCGAACCTCTTTCGCGGACACGCCGTCGTAGAGGTCTTTCAACGTGGCTTTGAGCACCACATCGGCATCCGCTGCGCCGTGCAAGCCGTCGCAGGAAGACTTAATGAGTTCGCGCAAACGCAGCAAATCTAAGGGCTTGCGGACGCCGCCGTCGACCACATGCAGAATCGATTCTTGGTCGGCTTCTTTGGTTTTAACTTGAGCCGCACGCTCTTGTGTCCGCTTCTCGCGATACAAAACGTAGGCACGAGCGACTTCGTGTTCGCCCGAGCGCATCAGGGCGAGTTCGACCTGATCTTGAATCTCTTCGATGTGAATTGCGCCGCCCTCGGGCTTCACGCGCATCAATGCTTTCATCACCGCATCGGTCATCGATTGAGTGATTTCGCGCACGCGAGCAGACGCCGCGTTTTGCGTGCCGTGGGTCGCCAAATACGCTTTGGTGAGCGCGACTGTGATCTTGCCGGGCTCAAAGGGCATCACCGAGCCGTTACGACGAATCACTTTGTAGAGCGCGGCGCGGCCCTCGTCACCCAGCGCGTGATGGCCGCCACCGGTGAGCGAGGCGAGTGCCGAGGCCGAAGCCGACGCACTTGACATCATCGCGCCACTCATTGACAAAGCGCTCGTGGGCGCGGTGGTGGGTTCGAGCATGTCTGCAACTCCTATTTTTTCTCTTATTGAATGCGACCGTGCGTCTGGGGCAACGGTCGCTTCACGGGTAATTTGTTTGAAATGCACGACGCTGAGCCCCGCGGATTTCCGGAAAATCTGAGCCGTTTTTTCGCTGCCGACTCACGCCAATCGTCTTCATTGGCAAGAGTGTGCCGCGCTGTATTGGCTCAATACCCCGTAGGATACGACTAACAACATCTTGTGGTCAAGTGCTGTGTGAACCACAAGATATGGTGTTGCTTAAATGAAAATCACGCGCCGTTTCGGTGCTTGCTCGGCTGACTCAACGTGCGCGGGCTCGGCAAGCGCGCTCGCTTTTTTGTACACCACTCTACCGCGCTGTTTCAGGAGTTGTGCACATGGTTATCCACCGTTTCGGGTTGCCGAAACGGCATGAAAATTTTTGCTTGCACGCCAGAATGCGCTGAGCCCCAAAGTTGCTCAGTTCTGCCCAGCGCGACCGCGCGTGTCGATGACGGGCGCGCGGGTCCCGCAACGCTTAGGACAAAATACTCGGCCAAGCCGCTCAATTTCGTAACGCTTACCGCGACCCATCGCAGAAACGCCGCCTACTTTATGTCGATTAAGTCAGACCACTGGATTCGCCGCATGGCGCAGCAGCATCAGATGATTGAGCCCTTTGTGCCCGAGCAGGTACGGCACAAAGACGGCAACAAAATCGTCTCGTATGGCACGTCGAGCTACGGCTACGACATCCGCTGCGCCAACGAATTCAAAATCTTCACCAACATCAACTCCACCATCGTTGACCCGAAAGCGTTTGACGAAAAATCATTTGTGGATTTTTCGGGTGATGTGTGCATCATTCCACCCAATTCGTTTGCCCTAGCGCGCACGGTGGAGTACTTCCGAATCCCACGGAGCGTGTTGACGATTTGCGTGGGAAAAAGCACCTACGCGCGCTGCGGCATCATTGTCAACGTGACGCCGTTTGAGCCGGAATGGGAAGGCTACGTGACGCTTGAGTTTTCAAACACCACGCCGCTACCTGCAAAAATTTACGCAGGCGAAGGCTGCGCACAGGTGCTCTTTTTCGAGAGCGATGAGATCTGCGGGACCTCGTACAAAGACCGTGGTGGCAAATATCAAGGCCAGAGCGGTGTGACGCTTCCCAAAGCGTAGCGAGCGATGCGCAGCGTTGGCGTGTTGCTCGCCGCTGGGCTCGGCCAACGATTCGATTCCACGCGGCCCGGTGCGAAGCTCTTGGCCCGTTTTGATGAGGAGAGCGTAGGCGAGCGAAGCCTATTAAACCTCTCGCAAGCGGTGGATGCGCTGATCGTGGTGGTGCGGCATTCCGACACCGAGCTCGCAAAGCGCGCTCAGGCGCTCGGTGCGCGCGTGGTTGTGCCGGCAGCGCACACGACCGGTATGGGGCATTCCATCGCGTCAGGGGCTGCGCTTGCTGCGACTGACTACGGCGACGCGCAGTCGCTGCTACTGGCGCTCGCGGACATGCCGTGGGTGCAACCGGAAACCCATCGATCCATCGTCGATCGATGTGATGAACACACGATCATTCGGCCTCGCCATGCGGGGGTGCCAGGGCATCCCGTTGCGTTCGGTCGCGCATTTTGGACGGCGTTGATGCAGTGCGAGGGCGACTCGGGGGCTCGCGGAGTGTTGGCGCACAACGCGGCGTCGGTTCACTTTATCGAGGTTAGCGACTCGGGGGTGCTGCGTGATATCGATCAGCCGGGTGATTTGCCGCCGCGGCTCGCTCCGTAAAGGTTTGAGTGCAATCAGGGTTTGTGCATCAAGGTGTGACCGACGCCCGCGACCTGGGTTGTCCACCAGGGCGCAATCGCCGAGACTTCGCTCGGTTTGGCGATGTAGAAACCTTGCGCCTCTTCGCAGCCGAGTTCGCGCAGGATGGTCAGCTGTAATGGCGATTCAATGCCCTCGGCGATCACCCGCATGCCCAAGCTGTGCGCCACTGCGAGGATGGCTTGAACGATGCTTCGGCGTGCTGGAATCTCAATTTCATGGATGAAACTGCGATCAATTTTGATCGTTTGAAACGGTAAGCGCGTTAGATAGCTCAAGCTCGAATAACCGGTACCAAAGTCGTCAAGCGTCAGCGTGACACCGAGGCGATTGAGCTCGGTCAGTGTTTCGACAATTTGCTCGGGATTGTTCACGAGCATCGATTCGGTAATTTCCAAATCAAGAAACTGCGGCGGGATGCCGGTGGCTTCGATGACGTCTCGAACGCTGTCAAGCCACATCGAATTTTCCATTTGCTTGGCCGACACGTTGACCGAAATTCGCGGGTAAATATCGGCTTGCTGCCAAAACTTAAACTGCTCACAGGCCATTTCGAGCGCTCGTTGACCGAGCTGATGAATCAATCCGCTTTGCTCGGCGGCGGAGATAAATTCAATCGGCCCGACCACGCCGCGCGTGGGGTGACGCCAGCGCATCAGCGCTTCGAGCCCCGCTGGCATGCCGGTTGAAAGATCGATTTGCGGTTGAAACACAAGAAAGAATTCTTCGGCGGCGATACCGCGTCGAATGTCGGCGTCGAGCTTGCTGCGGCTGATCACCGGTTGGCCCGCTTCATCGGCATAGCGAGCGATTCGTCCGCTGCCGCTTTGCTTAGCCGCGTACATCGCGGAATCTGCGTTTTTAATCAATTCCGCCGCGGTGCGCCCGTCTTGTGGGTAGCAGGAAATACCGATCGATGCGGGCATCGTGATTCGCGAACCTGCGATATCGAGCGGCTGGTTGAGGGCGCCCAAAATATCCTCCGCGACGCTGAGCGTTGTCGAATCCGCACGTTGAAAATCGAGTCGACTCAAGAGCACCACAAACTCGTCACCGCCAAAGCGCGAGACCACATCTTCCGGGCGCACGGCTGACTTGAGTCGCTGGGCGACCGTTCGCAGGACCGAGTCGCCTGTTTCGTGCCCCAAGGTGTCGTTGAAGGTTTTGAAGAGATCTAGATCAATGAAAAGGACAGAGACGCGCGTGGTGTCTGCGGCGGCGCGGCGGATCGCCTCTTCGAGCCGCTGCGTTAAGAAAATCCGGTTCGGAAGTAAAGTGAGCGGATCGGTTTGCGCAACGTGAATGGCGCGCGCGGTGGCAGCGTTGAGCTCACGGGTTCGGTCGCGCACACGCTCTTCTAGCGAGCGCTGGTAGCTCGTTAACTTCTCTCGTGCCTCGGACAAGGTGTGCGCCGTTTCGTTGTAAGCGCGCACTAATTCGCCAAGCTCGCCACGCGCATGCGATTGCACTTCGGCGGAGAAGTTACCGCGGTTGAACTGACGAATCGCATCGTTGAGCTCGCTAAGGGTTTTGTCAGAGCGGCGGCTAAACCACCACGCAAACAGCGCCGCGAGCGCTGCGCCAACCAGCGCGGCTGCCAAGTGACCGAAATTGAGTGCGTCCATTACCAACGAAATGTAGCCAAGGCGACACAACCAACACGAATCGCGGCGCGCAACCCGGTGCGTGAGTTACGTGTGCGCACGTTGTCGGTAGGGTGAGGCATGTCGCTTAGGCTGCGTTGATGGCGATGCCACCGATTCGCGCTTGCCATTCACGCGGGCCGGTTTGGTGAACGCTGGTGCCGTTCGAATCGACCGCAACGGTGACGGGCATATCCTTCACATCAAACTCGTAGATCGCTTCCATGCCTAAATCGGCAAACGCGAGCACACGAGACGACTGAATCGCTTTTGAGACCAAATACGCTGCGCCGCCGACCGCCATCAAATACGCGGCTTTGTGCTTCTTGATTGCATCAATCCCTGCGGGGCCACGCTCGGCTTTGCCGACCATCGAAATCAAGCCGGTTTGCGCGAGCATCATCTCGGTGAATTTATCCATCCGCGTTGCTGTTGTGGGGCCAGCGGGGCCAACGACTTCATCTCGAACCGGATCAACGGGGCCGACGTAGTAAATCACGCGGTTGGTGAAATCGACCGGGAGCGCTTCGCCCTTGGCGAGCATGTCTTGAATGCGTTTGTGTGCCGCGTCGCGACCGGTGAGCATTTTGCCGTTTAAGAGGAGCGTTTGGCCGGGTGTCCAGCTCGCCACTTGGGCTTTGGTGAGGGTGTTGAGATCAACGCGGGTGGAGCGCTTGATATCGGGTGTCCATTGCACATCGGGCCAGGTGTCGAGTGACGGCGGTTCGCAGTACGCGGGCCCCGAGCCATCGAGGACGAAATGTGCATGACGGGTAGCGGCGCAGTTGGGGATCATCGCCACTGGCTTGCCCGCAGCGTGGGTTGGGTACATCGCGATTTTGATGTCGAGCACGGTGGATAGACCGCCCAAACCTTGCGCGCCAATGCCGAGCGCATTGACCTTGTCGTAGAGCTCGATTCGGAGCTCTTCGGTTTTGTTTTGTGGGCCGCGTTGCTTAAGCTCAAACATGTTGATGGGCTCCATCAACACCTCTTTGGCCATCAGCATCGCCTTTTCGGCAGTGCCGCCGATTCCAATGCCCAACATGCCCGGCGGGCACCAACCTGCGCCCATGGTGGGCACGGTTTTGAGCACCCAATCGACGAGCGAATCGCTCGGGTTCATCATCACGAATTTCGATTTGTTTTCGCTACCGCCGCCTTTGGCTGCGACCTCAACGGAAATCGTGTCGCCCGGCACGAGCTCCATGTGGATCACGGCCGGCGTGTTGTCCTTGGTGTTTTTGCGCTCGAATTGTGGGTCGGCAACGATGGACGCACGAAGCTTGTTATCCGGATGGTTGTAGGCGCGCCGAACGCCTTCGTTGACGGCATCCGCAATCGAGCCGGTGAAACCCGCGAAGCGCACGTTCATGCCGATCTTCAAAAACACATTGACGATCCCGGTGTCTTGACAGAGCGGCCGATGCCCCTCGGCGCACATGCGGCTGTTAGTCAAAATTTGCGCGATGGCATCTTTGGCGGCGGGCGAGGCTTCCGCTTCGTAGGCGCGCGCCAAATGCTCGATGTAATCCTTCGGGTGGTAGTAGCTAATGAACTGCAAGGCCGCAGCGGTGGATTCGATCAGGTCTTCGGCTTTGATGGTGGTCATGGTCGTTACGCGCTTCGTTGCGTTAATCGTTTTGTTAGTCGTTATTGAGTCGGCCGTCGATGGCTTTGGCTTCGTGCTCAGTAGGTGCCATTAAGCGATCCGTGAGCGCGATTGAAATGGCTGAGAGCAGAAACACGACGTGGATCACCGTTTGCGCGATGAGCGTTTTCTCGGTGTACGACTCGGCATTGATGAAGGTTTTGAGCAAGTGAATCGACGAGATGCCGATGATCGCGGTGGCGAGCTTCACCTTCAACACCGACGCATTGACATGCGACAACCATTCGGGTTGATCGGGATGGTTTTCCAAATTCATTCGCGACACAAAGGTCTCGTAGCCACCGATGATGACCATGATGAGCAAGTTTGAAATCATCACGACGTCGATCAAGCCGAGCACTAGCAGCATGATGAGCGTTTCGGTGAGTTTGGTCGGCACCGCGGGGCAAAGCTGCGCCGGAATTTTGCTCGCCATTTGCGCGGGGTCGCAAGGCTGTACCGCCGCCGCAATCGCCTTCACTGCGTCAACCGATCCGAATGCGGCCTCGATCAGATGGATCAATTCAACCCAAAAGTGGAACACGTAAACGCACTGCGCGACGATCAAACCCAAGTAGAGCGGCAATTGCAGCCAACGGCTGAAGAAGATGGCGTAAGGCAAGGGCCGCAT
>JAAFHR010000069.1 GCA_013298455.1 Betaproteobacteria bacterium
AGCGAGCGACGCCCGCCGCTCGCAGTTTTCACTGCGACGGTGGGTGACGCCTGTTTGGCGAGCTTTTGCGCTTTCTTAGAGAGCTTCGGCGCGTCTTTTGGGTCGGTGCTCTCGGTCAGCACGAGCGGTGCTTTCACCTTGGCGAGCTCGGTCACGAGCTTGATGCGTTGCGCTTCGCCGCCCGATAGCGTTGGGCTGGGCTGCCCGAGTGTTAAGTAGCCCAAGCCGACATCCTGCATGAGTTTCAGCGGATGATGAATCGACGGCATCGTCGCAAAAAAAGCAACGGCGTCATCCACATCCATCGTCAGCACGTCACCAATCGATTTTTCTCGCCAAAACACGCTAAGCGTTTCGCTGTTAAACCGCGCGCCGTTGCACACATCACATTGCAACTTCACATCGGGCAGGAAATTCATCTCAATCGTTTTCACACCTGCGCCGTCGCAGGCATCGCAGCGGCCGCCTTTGGCGTTAAACGAGAATCGCCCAGGGCCGTAGCCGCGCATTTTCGATTCGGTGGTTTCAGCGTAGAGCTTTCGAATGTTGTCCCAAAAACCGATGTAAGTTGCCGGGCATGAGCGCGGCGTTTTCCCGATGGGTGTTTGATCGACTTCGAGTACCCGCTCGATCGATTCCCAACCGTCAATCGACTTGCAACCAAAAACATCGGGCGCCTTCTTGCGATTATTTTTCGCGAAGACCAATGCTTCTAAATTCGCGTGGAGTACCTCGCGAGCCAGCGTTGATTTCCCCGACCCCGAAACGCCGGTGATCACGTTCAGCCGAGCAAGCGGCAGCATGGCATTGACGTTGCGCAAGTTGTTTTGCGTTGCGCCGATGATCTGAAGCCACCGCTGTTCCCCTCCCCCTGGGGGGGAGGGGCTAGGGGAGAGCGTGTCATTGACCGCAGCCGTCTTGGTTTTAGAGCGGCTCTTCGCAGCATTGACGCTAGCACCACCACCCTCTCCCGCCTTCGGCACCCTCCCCCCCGAGGGGAGAGGAACCCCCACTCGTTGATGCAGCGGATGCTTCAACGGATGCTTCAAAAACCGCCCCGTGATTGAGTTCGGATTGGCTTTGAGCTCTGCTGCAGTGCCCTGCGCCACGATCTCTCCGCCGCGCACGCCTGCGCCGGGGCCGAGATCGATGATGTGATGCGCCCGTCGAATCGTGTCCTCGTCGTGTTCGACTACGATCAGCGTGTTGCCCTTGGCTTGCAGTTTTTCGAGCACGTCCAAAAGGATACGGTTGTCTCGGGGATGCAGACCGATGGTGGGCTCATCTAGCACGTAGGCCACGCCTTGCAAATTCGAACCCAACTGCGCAGCGAGTCGAATGCGCTGGGCTTCGCCGCCCGAGAGCGTGGGCGCGCTGCGATCAAGCGTCAAATAGCCCAACCCGACTTCTTGCAAGAAGCTCAATCGCGATTTCACCTCGGCCACGATGTCTCGGGCGATCTCTTCTTCGCGACCATTGAGCTTGAGTTGATTGACAAACCTCTCCACGTCAATCACCGATTGCGCGACCAATTGATGGATCCCCAAATCACGGAAGCGAACGTTTCGCGCAATCGGATTGAGCCGTGCGCCGTTGCACGACACGCAGGCTTCAAACGCCTCTTTTGCATCCAGAAACGCATCAAGCTCTCGGTCGGCAAACTCAACGCTCACTCGTTCGTCGAGCTTAAAGCCCTTCACGCTTTCGCCCGTGCCTTGGCAGCTGGTGCACCAGCCGTGTTTGCTGTTGAATGAAAACAATCGTGGATCGAGCTCGGCAAAGCTCGTGCCGCAAGTCGGGCAGGCGCGCTTCGTTGAAAACACCACGAGCTCTGCGTCTGTCGAGTCCTTTTTCCAAGCGAGCACATGCACCACACCTTTGCCGTACTCCAGTCCTTGCGTCAGCGCCGTTCGAATCGTTTTCTCGTTCTTGACAGTGACTTCGTTTGTGCCAATTGGCAGCTCAATCGTGTGCTCCGCAAAGCGATCAAGTCGCGGCCACGGCGCGACGGGAATCAGCTCACCATCGACTCGCAGATGTGCAAAGCCCTTTCCCTTCGCCCATTTCGCGAGATCGGTGTACAAGCCCTTTCGGTTGATGACCAGCGGCGCGAGCACGGTCGTTTGCTTGCCATTGAATTCACGAATCACCCGAGCAGCAATCGCATCCAGCGATTGCGGTTCGATTGGCACATCGCAGGTGGGGCAGTATTGCGTGCCGACCTTCATCCACATCAACCGAAGGAAGTGATAGATCTCAGTGAGCGTTGCGACCGTTGATTTTCGGCCACCGCGCGAGACCCGTTGCTCAATCGCCACCGTGGGCGGAATGCCGTGAATTGCGTCTACATCGGGGCGAGCCGATGGCTGCACAAACTGCCGCGCATAGGCGTTGAGCGACTCCAGATAGCGGCGTTGGCCTTCGTTGAAAATGATGTCAAACGCCAGCGTGGATTTGCCCGATCCCGAAGGACCAGTAATCACTGTGAACCCCGTTGGTGGAATCTCAACGCTGATATTTTTCAGATTGTGTTCTCGCGCATGCAGCACGCTGATCGAGCGCGGTGCGGCTCGTTTGAGATACACACCGCGAGGCTCTTGGACGCCGACGAAACCAACGTTGTCATTCCCGCGAACGCGGGAATCCAGACCGAAGGGAGCGTCGAGATACGAAGACGAAAGCAATGGCGAAGCGCTCGCGGTTTGGATTCCCGCCTTCGCGGGAATGACAGCCTCTGCCAAAAACGCCAAGTCCCGCTCATAATCATTGAGCGCCTTCCCGGTGTGAGAGCTCTGGTGTTTGCGGATCTCAGCGGGCGTTCCTTCAAAGAGCACCTCACCACCGCCATCGCCGCCTTCTGGACCCAAATCAATGAGCCAATCGCTGGTCGCGATCACATCTAGATTGTGTTCAATCACAATGAGCGAATGGCCCGCATCGAGCAATTTGTCAAACGCCCGAAGCAGCTTTGCGATGTCTTCGAAATGCAGCCCGGTCGTTGGTTCGTCAAATACAAAGAGCTTGCCGCGCGGCTTTTCTGGATCGCCCTTGATGCGCTTCGGTAGGATCGCAATCGGTCGCCCATCAACGCTTTCCGCCAGATGCCCCGCAAGCTTCAAGCGCTGCGCTTCACCACCGGAGAGCGTCGGCACGGGCTGACCCAACCGCACATATTCCAAGCCGACATCGGCGAGCGGTTGTAAGGTTCGAAGCACCTCTGCGCCGCCCTTTTGGTCGGCGAAAAAGAGGATCGCTTCGCTCACTGTCATTTCGAGCACGTCGCTGATGCTTTTCTCTTTGACGACGACTTCACGGATCTCTGAGCGGAATCGCGAGCCATCGCAATCAGGGCAGCGCAGATACACGTCAGAGAGAAATTGCATCTCCACATGCTCGAAGCCCGACCCCGAGCAGCTGGGGCAGCGCCCGTTACCCGCGTTAAAGCTAAACGTGCCCGCCGTGTACCCGCGCTCTGTGGCCATCGCCGATTTCGCGAATATGTTTCGAATCGCATCGAACGCGCCGACAAAGCTCGCTGGGTTCGAGCGCGACGATTTACCAATGGGCGATTGATCGACGAACACCACGTCATCAACGTTTTGATGACCAAACAAGGTGTCATACAAGCCGGGCGTGTCGGTCGTTTTGCCCTTCGCCTTGTACATCGCCGGCACGAGTACGTCTTGAATCAACGATGATTTACCCGAACCTGAAACCCCCGTCACCGTGACCAACGCACGAAGCGGAAAACTCACCGAAATGTTTTTGAGATTGTTTTCTCGAACACCGGTGAGGGTGATCGTGTGTTCTGTCCCCTCTCCCGTGGGCGGGAGAGGGCTAGGGTGAGGGTGCTTGGTTGTTTTCGAAGCCACTTTGGTTTTGAGAACTGCCACACCCTCACCCCCAGCCCCTCTCCCGCTTGCGGGAGAGGGGAGCACGCGCCGCTCTCTCGCAATCCGCTCTCGCCCCAACAGATAAGCCGCAGTCCGCGAATCTTTCGTCGTCGCCAAGTCGCGCGGCGACCCATCAAAAATAATGTTGCCACCGCGCTCGCCGGGGCCAGGACCAATGTCAATCAAGCGGTCCGCAGCGAACATAATCTGCGGATCATGCTCAACGACTACGAGTGTGTTGCCCGCATTTTTGAGCCGTTGCATCACGCCAATGATTCGGCTCATATCGCGCGGATGCAGGCCAATCGATGGCTCATCCAAAACGAACAATGTGTTGGTGAGCGATGTGCCGAGTGCAGTCGTGAGATTGATGCGCTGAACTTCACCGCCGGAGAGCGTACGCGATTGCCGATCAAGCGTTAGATAACCCAGCCCCACGTCGCACAAATAGCCCAAACGTGAACGCACCTCGCCGAGCACCAATTCGCCCGCTTCGTCGATCACCGCGCCCTGTGCTGACAAATCGAGCGTGTTGAAAAACGTGCGGAGCTTGTCAATGCTGGTGAGCATCAAGTCATGAATCGTGAGCCCTGGTAGCGCTTCCAGCACGCCACGAGACTTCGTGGCGAACGCAAAATGCCGAGGCGAGAAGCGCTTCGTTGCTGGGAGCACCGAGTCAGCGTTGGCTTTCGAGCCCAGTCGAAAGTTGAGCGACGTGGGTTTGAGTCGCGCGCCTTCGCAGGCCGTGCAAGCGGTGTAGGCGCGGTATTTCGAGAGCAGTACACGAATGTGCATCTTGTACGCT
The DNA here is from genome assembly GCA_013298455.1 of Betaproteobacteria bacterium. Classification (GTDB taxonomy): domain Bacteria; phylum Pseudomonadota; class Gammaproteobacteria; order Burkholderiales; family Casimicrobiaceae; genus Casimicrobium. The sequence goes on from JAAFHR010000069.1 coordinate 4,699, forward strand.
TTCGACTCCAGCCAATCGAAGAATCGCAGCACGCCGTACCAACGCTTATTGGCGTCTTTCTCCCACGAGCGCCATGAATCGTCGCCCTCAATCACGTAGCGTCGATCGTTCGGCCCGAGCGCGTTGAACGGCACATCCATCGGGATGTTTCGCGCCTTCATGTATTTCGTTAAATCGTCTTGGCATTCCTTGAAGCTCGGCGTTTGCCAAGGCTTCACCGCGCCCTCGGCGAGCGACTTGTTTTCATCAGGAATGACTAAACCCAGATCAACGCCAATCACTCGCCCAAATCCGCGACAGGTGTCGCACGCACCGAGCGGATTGTTGAATGAAAACGAAGACGGATGTGGATCGGTGTAAGTGATGTCGCAGGCGGCGCAGTGAAGTGTTGATGAGTAGCGCCATGTCGTCCCCTCTCCCGCAGGCGGGAGAGGGCTAGGGTGAGGGTGGTCGTCGGAAAGCCGAACGACCGTGGTTTGGAGCGCTACCGCACCCTCACCCCCAGCCCCTCTCCCGCCTGCGGGAGAGGGGGGCAAAACAAACACATTGACCTTACCCGCGCCCCGAAGCAGCGCCGCTTCCAGCGCTTCCATCACCCGCGCTTTTTCTGCCGTGCCGATTCGCATCCGATCTTGCACTACGTGCAGCGTTGCGCCGTCTCGCTCATGCACTTTGGTGTAGCCCTGCGCTGAGAGAAATTGCTCTACTTCTTGTTCTGAAAAGTTTTCTGGCACGTTGATGGGAAACGTGATCGCCACACGTGGATCATCATGCTTTGCAGCACGCAACTTCAAATCGACATATATCGAATCAGCGGTGTCCCGATTCACGGCTTGCCCACAACGTTGGCAGTGAAGCACTGCCAAGCGCGCAAACATCAACTTCAAGTGATCATTGACCTCGGTCATCGTGCCGACGGTAGAGCGCGAAGTACGAACTGGATTGGTTTGATCGATTGCGATGGCGGGCGGGATACCCTCGATGCGATCGACTTGCGGCTTATCCATGCGATCCAAAAACTGCCGCGCGTAAGGTGAAAACGTTTCTACGTAACGCCGCTGACCTTCAGCGTAAAGCGTGTCAAACACGAGCGACGACTTGCCCGAACCCGACACCCCAGTGACCACCGTCAACTCGCCCGTGTGGATATCGAGGTCGAGATTTTTGAGATTGTTTTGTCGAGCGCCGCGAATGCGAATGTCAGTGTTGGCGAGCGGTTTCGGCAAAGGTGGCGCGACCGACTTAGCTCGGGATACTGGGGGCGATGCGGGGGACTTTTTGGATGGCATAGACGAAGCGTTGAGCCCGCTCGCAGCGCTTGAAACATATCAACCGCGAGGGAAGATGCAGTGTATATGCAAACAGTTATTGAAAGCAGCGCGCTGATTCATCGCCACCGATTTCACAGATTGCACAAATAGCCGCTCGCGAGCGAATCATAGAATCTGTGAAATCTGTGGCAAAAAAATCGAGAGTTCGTACGCCATTGCCCGTCGCCAAAGCCATGAAAAATCTCCTCCTACTCTCTAACTCCCGTATGCCCACCACCGGATATTTGGAGCACGCGATCGAGGCAATCCGCGAGACCTTGGGCGACGCGAAAAACGTCGTTCTGATCCCCTATGCGAGCGTTACCATCGCTTGGGATTCAACGGCAAAAAACGTTCGTAATGCGCTCGAATCGTTGGGTATTCAAATCACCGCGATTCATCATTTCAAAGATCCGGCGGCGGCGCTTCGTGAATGCGATGCGATCATGGTCAACGGCGGCAACACCTTTAATCTGCTGCATCATTTGCGCCGTAAGGAATTGATCGTGCCGCTCCGAAATGAGATTTTCAAAGGCAAACCGTATATCGGTTGGAGCGCTGGGAGCGGAATCTGTGCCCCAACGATTCGCACCACCAACGACATGCCGATCATCGATCCGTCGGGCATGGATGCGCTCGGCGTGATTGATTTTCAACTCAACGCGCACTACTCAAACGCAGTGCCTGAGGGCTGGATGGGCGAAACACGCGATCAGCGCTTGGCCGAATTTTGCGCGTTAAATCCCACGGTGCCCGTGTTTGGGCTGCCAGAGGGCGACTGGCTTCGCGTACGGGGTGAGACGATCGAATTGCACGGGCCGTTTAACGGAAAGTGGTTTCGAGCGGGCAGTGAGCCCGAGGCAGTCGCGCCGGGCGGGATGGGTTCCCCGCTCCCTTTCATGCAAGGGGTTTAACGGGAACAACACCACCGAATTTTTGACGCTGATTGCGCTGATTGCGCAGATGAACGCAGATTACTTTTTGCTCATGCGCCGCTTTGCTCTAAATAATCCGCGGCAATTAGCGTACTCAGCGTAATCTGCGTCAAAAGTTAAATGCGTCACATTGCTGCGCGTCGACCGATACGGGGTCGACGTGTGTCGTGGCCCCCGGCGACAACTCCGTCAACGCCGCCACAACATCCCCACCGACACCGCCGCAATCAGCGCACTCAAGCCAAACGCCAGCATCGGCGACGCCTGCGCCCAAATCACCCCAAAGGCCGCCGTCCCCGGCAAAATCACTAAGCCTCTGAGCAGGTGAAACCAGCCAAACGCCGTCCCCAATTGCGCCTTGGGTGTGAGCTCGGCGACCACAGCTTTTTCAACGCCTTCACTCGCCGCCACAAACACCGCATGCAGCGCAAAGAGCGCAATGATTGAAACGACAGTGGGCGGAATCAATGCAAATGCGAGCGCCACCGCCACGTAGCCGATCCGTCCAAGATTGACCCAGCGTAAATGCGACACCCGGTCTCCGATCGATGAAAGTTTGGGCGACAAAATCATGGCCAGCGCCGAGAATCCCGCCCACAGCAGTGGAATTTGTGCATCGGTGATGCCGCCGTCTTTGGCGCGCAAAATCATAAACATGTTGCTCACATGCGCCATAGCAAAGAGCGATGTGGCGATCAAGTAGCGACGAAGTGGCGCGGGCAGTGCGCTCCATCGCCAATCAATCGGCGGCGCGGATTTTGCGGCCAAGGTATTGTGGCCCTGCTCTTTCACGATGAGCGTAAGAAGCACACACAGTATGCCCGGCACCAAGGTCGCAATAAGCACCTCGCGAATGCTCCAACCATACGCAATCAGCGCCGCCGCCACGAGCGGCCCCACTACCGCGCCTGCATGATCGGCGCTACGGTGTACGCCAAACGCAAAACCGCGTTGTTCGGGTGGCACACTCGCGGCCAAGAGCGCATCACGTGGCGCAGAGCGAAGCCCCTTGCCCACCCGATCCATCACCCGCAGCAACAAAATCACCGGCCACAACGCAAACACCGCTAAGAGCGGCCGCGACAGCGCAGGCAACGAATAGCCCGCAATCATCCACGGCTTGGCGCGCCCGGTTTTGTCATAGAGTCGCCCCGAAACGAGCTGCATCAACGCTGCAGTTGCATTAGCAGCACCCTCGATCAAGCCCAACAATTGCGGCCCGCTAGCAAAGGTCGCCGCGAAAAAGATCGGCAACAACGGATACACCGCATCGCTCGCCGCATCGTTCAAAAAACTGATCGCGCCGAGGATAAACACGGTGCTTGGGAGTCCGAAGTAGGTGCGCACGAATTGTTGCCTGGAGATCGAAAAGGTCGGCGCTGCACGGCAGCGGCTTTCCAAGTTTAAGCCCGATTCACCGCGGCCATCGCTACAAAAACAAGTATTTCAAAAATGAGTCAAACTGCGCTACACGCCAAGTGATTGCAATCATTTAGTCAATAAGCTTTAGTCACCAATTTCGCGTTGCAGCGTTTTCATCTCTCGTGTTCGATCAATTTCTACGACGTTGCCGCTAAACGAAAGCGTAGGTTTGATAGCGCCGAGCGATTGCGCGATTGGAATGAGCGAGGCTCGCGCGCTGGCTTCCACTTCGGGGCGGAGCTGTTCGATCAGCTGATGTGCGTGGCTTTGGGCGTGGGCGCAGGCGCCGTCGAGCAGACGATTTTTATCGTCTTCGGTAAAGCCAGGGCCAAAGGCACCGTTGAGTAAATCGGGTAACAACCAAGGCATAAACTTCGAGCGCTGTTCGTCATAGAAGCGCAGCGATCGCACTGAAATTTCCGCGCGAACTGGCGGCAATTGCAGCAGAGTGTGTGCTTCACCCGATTCATTCACAACGCGTTCAATAGCAAACTGCGGACTGCGCAAGTCATAGCGAAAATCAATTTGAAATTCAAAAATCATTGCGAGTTTTTTCTGCGAAAACGCCCAGCGCAAATACTTTCGACCAAACTCACCAAAACTGTAATCCGTCTCGGTCACGATTTCTTTGGTAATCGCCTTAAAGACCGAGAGCTCTCCCACAGCGCGCATTCCTTCAAGCGACACATGGGCGTGAGTTGCGTTGGCGGCAACCGCACTGCGCTTACGCGAAACGTACCAGCCAAAGCCAGCACCGATGGCAAGCGCAATCAACAAAGCCAGAAGTGAAAACAGTGAATCCATAAAAAGACGCGTCTAACAGTTTTCAGTGCTCGATTTCATCCTGAGCAGCGCGAAGGATCAGTGCACAAAGAGAAGCGGTGGTTCATGTCAAAAACGTGTGCCCACTGATGTTTCGCTCCGCTCAATATGACAACGCTGCCTTGCGTCCTAGCACCGAAGGTGCGTCGTCCTGGCGCGAAGCGCGTCGTCATCTCGCCCTTGAAGCTAGAGAAGAACAATGTCGTACTGCTCCTGCGAATAGCCTGTTTCAACTTGCAACGACACTGGCTTCGCAATCTCATCCGACACCTGCGCCAGTGTGGCCGATTCATCGTCTAGGAGCAAATCAATCACGCTTTTCGACGCCAAAATTCGGAATTCACGCGGATTAAATTGCTTTGACTCACGCATGATCTCGCGCAAAATTTCATAGCAAACGGTTTGCGCGGTTTTGATTTCTCCACGACCATTGCACGTTGGGCAGACTTCGCAAAGGATGTGCGCGAGCGATTCTCGAGTGCGCTTTCGCGTCATCTCAACCAAGCCCAGATGCGTGAATCCGTTGACGGTTAAGCGTGTTCGATCATTGGCAATGGCTTGATTGAGCGCCGCGAGCACGGCTTCGCGATGTTCCACCAAATCCATATCGATGAAATCGATGATGATGATGCCGCCGAGATTTCGGAGCCGCAGTTGTCGTGCAATCGTTTGCGCGGCTTCCAGATTGGTTTTGAAAATCGTGTCGTCAAACGAACGTACGCCAACGAAGCCGCCGGTGTTCACATCAATCGTGGTGAGCGCTTCGGTTTGATCGATGATGACGTAGCCACCGCTCTTTAAATTCACGCGGCGCAGGAGTGCGTTTTCAATTTCTTGCTCCACGCCGTACATGTCGTACAGCGGCCGGGTGCCTTGATGTAGCTGCACGCGATCTGTGAGCGCGGGTGCGTAGCGCGCGGCGAATTCGAGCATCGATTGCTGCGCGCTCAGTGAATCAACGAGCACACGCTGCGTTTCTTCATTCGCAAAGTCACGCAGCACGCGCTCGGCTAGCGTTAAATCTTGATGCAGCAACGAGCCTGATTTCACCGTTTTGCTGCGCGCCAACACATCGCCCCAGAGCTTGGTGAGGTAGTCAACATCACGCGCCAATTCCCGCTCGGTTGATTTTTCGGCCATCGTGCGGATGATGAAACCGCCATGCGGTGCGTCGGGCGGCAGCAGTTTGGTGAGCGTGTCTTTCAAGAGCGCGCGTTCGGTTTCGTCTTCGATGCGCTGTGAAATGCCGATGTGCGAATCTTGTGGCAGATGCACGAGTAATCGTCCAGCGAGCGAAATTTGCGTAGAGAGCCGAGCGCCTTTGGTGCCAATCGGGTCTTTGATGACCTGCACCATCAGCGGTTGGCCTTCCGACAAAATCGTCTCAATCGGCTTGGGCGTTGTCTCAGGCGAATGCTGCGCGTTTCGGTATTCCCAGATGTCGGCTACGTGTAAAAACGCCGCGCGATCGAGGCCAATTTCGACAAACGCGCTTTGCATGCCCGGCAGTACGCGGGCGACGCGACCCAGATAAATATTACCAACCAAACCGCGATGACTCGCTCGCTCGATGTGCAATTCTTCGATCACGCCGTGATCGAGCACAGCCACGCGCGTCTCTTGCGGCGTGACATTAATCAGTATCTCTTCGGTCATTGCTGACCCCAATTCTCAAATGTTTATTGCGTTCGCTGCGACACATAGTTCGCAGCGAAACCAGCAAACACTTCGCGAAGCGCTAAATCGCCTTAATACCGAAGCGCGAGAGCAAAATCGCCGTTTCGTAAATCGGCAGACCCATCACACCCGAGTATGAGCCCTCGATGCGCTCAACAAACACCGCGCCAGTACCTTGAATCGCGTAGGAGCCCGCTTTGCCCATCGGCTCGCCGCTGGCGATGTAGTTTTTGATCTCTTCGTCGGT
>JAAFHR010000007.1 GCA_013298455.1 Betaproteobacteria bacterium
ATCAGCGGCTCTCGTTGCAGCTGGATTTGAGTGTGTGGAAAGTGGGCGAGAAGCTGCCGACCGAGATGGCGCTCGCCGAATCGCTCGGCGTGTCGCGCCCGGTGATTCGCGAGGCTTTGGCGCGGTTACGAGCCGATGGTCGCATCGAAACGCGGCAAGGCGCGGGCGCGTTCGTCGCTGATCGCAACAAGATTGCGGCGTTTCGCATGGTTGCGCCGTCTGTGCATCAAAGCGCCGCCGAGACCGAGCGCGACGTGTTGGAGCTTCGACAAATCGTCGAAGCGGGCGCGGCGGAGCTCGCGGCCGAGCGCCGCACAGACGCTGACTTGCAAGCCATTCGCTTCGCGCTCGAAGGCATGCATGCTGCGCTCGCTCACCGCACGGATGGCTCAGTGCATGACGACGCGTTTCACTCAGCCATCGCTCACGCATCGCACAATTCACAAATCGCAAAGTTTGTTGAATTTCTTGGCGCGCAATTTTCCGATTCACGCAAGGCCACGTGGGACGACATTGGCTACGGCGTGGGCATTGCCACTGTTGGCCAGAGCGATCACGCGGCGATCTACAAAGCGATTGCTGCGGGTGACGGTGCAAAGGCCAAACGAATCTCGCATTCGCATGTGCAGCGCGCGATTGATCGTATCGATCAGCAAGTTGCGGCGGAAAAAAGTAACAAGGACATCGCATGAAAGCCGCCACCCTCTTCGAAGAACTCGCCGCCATCCTCCCACCCGCGAATTTCAAATTCATTGAGGAGGAAATGCGGCCGTATGAGTGCGACGGTTTGTCGATGTATCGCGCGTTACCAAAGTGCGTGGTGCTGCCGGAAAACGAAGCGCAGATCGCCGACATTTTGCGCATTTGTCATGCGCATCGGGTGAGCGTTGTGGCGCGCGGGGCGGGTACGGGTTTGTCGGGCGGCGCGATGCCCGATCCGAATTCGGTGCTGCTGTCAACGGCGAAGATGATGCGTGTTTTGTCGGTTGATCCGCTCGCTTGCATCGCTGTTGTACAGCCCGGCGTGCGAAACCTTGCAATCAGCGAAACCGTGGCGCATCACGGTTTGTATTACGCCCCCGATCCGTCGTCACAAATCGCATGCAGCATCGGTGGCAACGTTGCTGAAAATTCGGGCGGCGTGCATTGTTTGAAATACGGATTGACAATTCACAACGTGCGAAAACTTCGCGTGGTATTGATGACGGGCGATATCGTGACCATAGGCGGTGATGGCCTGGATTCGCCGGGCTACGATTTACTCGCCTTGATGATCGGTAGCGAAGGATTGCTCGGTATCGTGACCGAAGTTACGGTGAAGCTCACGCCGAAACCGCAGCTTGCCGTCGTTGCCATGGCGTCGTTTGCAACCGTTGAAGCCGCGGGTGCAGCGGTGGGCGACATCATCGCGGCGGGCGTGATTCCTGCGGGCTTAGAAATGATGGATCGCATCGCCACGCGCGCTGTTGAAGATTTCGTGCACGCGGGCTACGACTGCGAAGCCGCTGCGATTTTGCTTTGCGAAAGCGATGGCACACCGGAAGAAGTGGCCGATGAAATCGCGCGTGTTTCCGAGGTGCTTCGCAAAGCGGGCGCGACTGACATCAAGGTTTCAAAAAACGAAGCCGAACGACTTCGCTATTGGAGTGGCCGCAAAAACGCATTCCCCGCCAGCGGCCGAATTTCGCCGGACTATTACTGCATGGACGGCACGATTCCACGCGCTCAGTTGCCGCGTGTGTTGAATGAAATCGCAGTGCTATCGGAAAAATACGGTTTACGTTGCGCCAACGTGTTTCACGCGGGCGACGGCAATTTGCATCCGCTCATCATGTTCGATGCCAACGTCCCCGGCGAGCTGCAACGCGCGGAAGACTTCGGTGCAGACATCCTCGAATTGTGCGTTGAAGTCGGCGGCACGATCACCGGCGAGCACGGCGTAGGGATCGAAAAGATCAATCAAATGTGTGTGCAGTTTTCACCGAAAGAGCTCACGCGCATGCACGACATCAAGCACGCGTTTGACGAACACGCGCTACTCAATCCTGGTAAAGCCGTGCCCACGTTGCACCGCTGTGCAGAGTTTGGAAAGATGAAAGTTTCGCAGGGTAAACCGATGCCGTTTGCGGATTTGCCGAGGTTTTAGAGAACCCAAAAATGCTCGACGACATCGAACTTCATGACGCGCAACTCATCTCTTTGCGTATTGACTACGCAAAGAGAAGCGCAATCGTGGAGCTAAGTTTTTACGAAGATCACAGGACTGCCGACGCTCGCAGGCGTGCAACGGTTTCGTTTTGCGAGGTGAAGAGTGTTTCTCATGTGGTCGATATTGTTCAGCTCAGCGACAACTTAGCAGCTGGGAACGTCACAAATTGGTGGCCAGATGTTGCAAAGAAAACTTACATCTATCTAGCCGGTGGATGCCTGATCATCGAAGCTGAAACTGTTGAATTTCAAAAGACTGCCAACCTATGAACACACTCACCTTCGACCGCCCCTCCGAACAAGCCGTTAACAGCACCGTTGACGCACTCAAAAGATCCTACGGCGACCGAGCGATCACCACGCATGCGATTCGCGAGCAGCACAGTCACGGCGAAGGCATGCAAGATGCCGGCATGCCCGATGTGGTGGTGTTTCCCGAAACGAATGAAGAGGTGGCGAGCGTCGTCAAGCTCTGCAATCAAGCGCGGATTCCAGTGATTGCGTTTGGCACGGGCACCTCGCTCGAAGGCCATTTGAAAGCGCTCTACGGCGGCGTGTGCATCGACATGTCTCGAATGACCAAGGTGCTCGAAACCAACACCGAAGACTTGGATTGCCGAGTGCAAGCCGGTGTAACCCGAGAGCAGCTTAACGCCGACATTCGCCACACTGGTTTATTCTTTCCGATTGATCCGGGCGCGAATGCGAGCATTGGCGGCATGAGCGCAACGCGAGCGAGCGGAACGAATGCCGTTCGCTACGGCACGATGCGCGAAAACATCTTGGGGCTCACCGTTGTCACACCCGATGGTCGCATCATTCGCACCGGAACCCGCGCCCGAAAATCTAGCGCTGGCTATGACTTAACGCGCCTCTACATCGGCTCGGAAGGCACGCTCGGCATCATCACCGAAATTCAATTGAAGCTCTACGGCGTACCAGAGCGAATCAGTGCGGCGGTGTGTCAATTTGATGAGTTGCCGAATGCGGTCAACACCGTGATTACCGCGATGCAAATGGGCATTCCGATGGCGCGAATTGAGCTGCTCGATAGCGTGCAAATGGACGCGTGCATCAAGTACAGCAAGCTCGAAGGCTTCGCCGCGAAACCGACGCTCTTCATGGAATTTCACGGCACGGATGTGTACGTTGCCGAACAAATCGAGCAAATGAAATCGATCACCGCTGACTACGGTGGCAGCGATTACCGATTCGCCGACAAGCAGGAAGAGCGCACGAAACTCTGGAAAGCCCGACATGATGCGTATTGGGCTGGCATGTCCTACACGCCCGGAAAACAAGCGTTTGCGACGGATAGCTGTGTGCCGATTTCACGGCTTGCCGAGTGTATCGCGGCGGCGAAAGTTGAAGTCGACAACAGCGGACTCGTCTGCATGATCGTCGGCCACGTTGGCGATGGCAACTTTCACGTGCAAATCACTTTCGATCCGAACGATAAAGACGAACGCGCCCGCGCCGATAAAGTCGCCGAGCGCATCGCGCACATCGCCATCAAAATGGGCGGTACCTGCACCGGCGAACACGGCATTGGCATTCACAAGCTTGATGCGCTGAAGGTGGAGCACGGCGAAGCCGTTGACGTGATGCGCACGATCAAAAAGGCGCTCGATCCCAACAACATCATGAATCCGGGAAAGACCATTCCAATGCAGTGAGGCAGGGCTTCGGCACGGCGCTGTCGATCATTGTCATCCTGAGCGACAGCGAAGGAGCAGGTTGAAGTTCAAGACAGTCGTGCTTAACCAAAATTACTCTATGCGACCTGATCCTTCGCTCCCGCTCAGGATGACAACGTTAATAGTCATCGCGTGTACCAAGCGAAGTCCTGACACTGCGCAGTCACATCTCGTCCTCCGTCATTCGTCATTCGTCATTCGTCCTTATCGTTAGTCATTGGTCATTCGTCCTGCCTCTATGTACACCCTCTTAATCGGCAACAAAAACTACTCCTCTTGGTCGCTGCGACCATGGCTCGCTTTGCATGCGTTTGCGATTCCGTTTCACGAGGAGCGCTTCGTGTTTGACACGCCCGAATTCGCCGCTGAAATTCAATCGCGGAAGCGCTCGCCCAATGGTCGTGTGCCTTGTTTGATTGATGGTGACACGGTGATCTGGGATTCGCTCGCGATCATTGAGTATCTTGATGAATTGCATTCGGGTTTGTGGCCTGCGTCAACCGCAGCGCGGGCTCATGCACGGAGCGCAGCGGCTGAAATGCATTCCGGTTTTGGTGCGCTCAGGCATTGGATGCCGATGAATGTGCGGCGAAGCTATCCCATCGCCACTCCGCGTGCAGATGTGAAAGCTGACATTGATCGCATCCAAGCGCTGTGGGGCGAAGCGCGCGCGAAGTTTTGTGCGAATGGTGCATTTCTCTATGGCGATTTTTCGCTCGCAGATTGTTATTACGCACCGGTGGCGTTTCGTTTCGCAACCTATGACGTGAAGCTCAATGCGGTGTCTGCGGCGTATGTCAATGCGATGCTCGCCCATCCTTCGATGCAGCAATGGGCGGCCGATGCACGCGCCGAAAAAGAGATCGTTGATCACGAAGAACCTGAATATCTCTACGAGCGGAGCGCATCATGATTGAGGCGTGGCAAAGTCAAATCAAAGCGGCCGCAGCGAAGGGCGACAAGCTGGCCATCGTTGGCAGTAGCGCATCTGCGCTACCTGCTGTTTCGACGATTGATACGCGTCAACACAGCGGTATCGTGGAATACGAGCCCAACGAATTGGTGATCGTCGTGCGCTGCGGTACACCGCTCGCGACCGTGGAAAAAACGATGGCGGACGCGGGGCAAATGCTCGCGTTTGAACCGCCGTATTTCGGCGCTGAGAGCACGATTGGCGGCGTGGTGGCGACGGGGCTGTCCGGGCCGCGTCGTCCGTATGCCGGCTCGGTGCGCGATTTCGTACTCGGCACCAAAATCATCGACGGCAAGGGCGATCATTTGTCGTTTGGCGGCAAGGTGATGAAAAACGTCGCGGGCTTTGATGTGTCGCGCTTGATCACAGGTTCGATGGGTACGCTGGGCGTGATCACAGAAATCGCGTTTAAGTGTTTGCCGCTCCCAAAGGCGCAGCAAACTCGCGTGTTTGATCTAAACGCCGCTGACGCGATTGACAAGATGAATCGCTGGTACGGTCAAGCGCATCCGGTGACGGCCACCACGTGGGTTGGCGGACGGCTGTATGTTCGGCTTGCCGGGGCGGCGCCTGCAGTCAAAACTGCCGTTGAAAAACTCGGTGGCGAGGCGCTTGAAAACGATGCAGCGTGGTGGGCCGATTGGCGAGAGCAAAAGCACGCGTTTTTCGCGGGTGAAACACCGCTGCATCGGATGTCGTGCAAAAGCACCGCGCCGCCGCTCGATGATGCCGAGCAAGCCATTGATTGGGGTGGCGCGCAGCGCTGGATTCGTGCGCCGCTGCATGACGGCGCGAAGGCACGGTATTGGGCGAAGCAATTCGGTGGTTTTGCGACCACGCAATCCGCAGGCTCAGCACGGCAGTTTTCCACCGAAGGCCTCGATCCTGCGCTCCTCGACGTACACGCAAAAATCAAAGCGAGTTTTGATCCGTATAGCGTGTTTCCCGGCTTAGAAAAGTCCCCTCTCCTGCAGGCGGGAGAGGGCTAGGGTGAGGGTGTCCCACAATTCGAAACCAAACCGGGTCGGAGGTAATCGACTCCGCTCAATCACACCTTTGTCTCCACATCACCGCACCCTCACCCCTGCCCCTCTCCCGCCCGCGGGCGAGGGGTTCTGAACTGACACCATGCAAACCAATCTCGCCGACTTCATCAAAGACACCCCGCAAGGCAAAGAGGCCGATGCCATTTTGCGCGCCTGTGTGCACTGCGGTTTTTGCACCGCGACTTGCCCGACTTATCAGGTGTTGGGCGACGAGTTGGACGGCCCACGCGGTCGCATCTACATGATCAAGCAAGTGCTCGAAGGTGTCGAGCCGACCAAAAAAACCCAACAACATTTGGATCGTTGCTTGACGTGCAGAAACTGCGAAAGCACCTGTCCGAGCGGCGTGCAGTATGGGCGTTTGGTCGATATTGGTCGCAGCGTTGTTGAAGAGAAAGTCGGGCGCAATTTGTTCGAACGCGCTACGCGTGGTGTGCTGCGAAAAGGGCTCTTGAACAAAAAGCTTTTCGCTGCGGGCATGGCCATCGGTCGCGCTGTGAAACCCGTGTTGCCCAAGGCGCTGCAATCGAAGGTGCAACCGCTTCGCGCCCACGGCGCGTGGCCGACCACACAGCATGCGCGAACTATGATCGTGCTTGATAACTGCGTGCAAAACGCGATGGCTCCGGCGATTGATTTCGCCGCAGCGCGAGTGCTTGATCGTGCGGGCGTCTCGCTAAAGTGGGTCGCAGCGGGCGGCTGTTGTGGCGCGCTGTCTCATCACCTCAACGCGCATGATGAAGCGGTGCAAAAGGTGCGCGCCAATATCGATGCGTGGTGGCCGTTGATCGAAGGCGGCGCAGAGGCGATTGTCGGCACCGCATCGGGCTGCTCGGTCATGCTCAAAGATTACGGCCACTTCATGCAACACGACACCGCTTACGCTGAAAAAGCGAAAAAAATCGCGGCGCTTTCGAAAGATGTCTCTGAGGTGATCGCCGCCGAATGGCCGAAGCTAAAGACCATGCTCAAGCCATCGAACGAGAAGATTGCCTATCACCCGCCTTGCACCATGCAGCACGGCATGAAGCTCAAAGGCGGTGTTGAAACGATGCTCAAAGACATGGGCTTCGAGCTCGCCCCCGTCGCGGATTCGCATTTGTGCTGCGGTTCAGCGGGCACGTATTCAGTGCTTCAACCTACGATCAGCAGCGAGTTGAAAACTAGAAAAGTAGCCGCTCTGACCGCTGAGAGCCCACGACAAATCGCCACGTCCAACATCGGATGCATGACACACATTCAAAGTGGGACTACACTGCCGGTGAAGCATTGGATTGAACTGCTGGATGAGCGGTTGGGCTGAACTGTAGGAGCGGCTTGCCGCGAATTGGTTCGGGCGACCGCCATTCGCGGCAAGCCGCTCCTACAGGGGAACACAAAACCATGGCAAACACCCGCGAAGACTTCAGCCACTTCCACACCATCCACACTCGCTGGATGGACAACGACATTTACGGCCACGTCAATAACGTCGTCTACTACAGCTGGTTCGACACCGTGATCAATAGCTATTTGATCGAGTACGGTGATGTGGATATTCACACCGATCCGGTCGTGGCGTACTGCGTGGAATCGCAATGCACCTACAAAAAAGGTTTCGCATTCCCCGAGGATGTGCACGTCGGGCTCCGAGTCGCCAAACTCGGCAACAGCTCGGTGCGCTACGAGCTAGCGCTCTTCGGAAAACACGATCAAGAGCCGCGTGCTACGGGCTACTTCGTGCATGTGTTTGTGGACAAAGCAAGCAACAAGAGCGCGAGCATGCCGGCCGAGGTGCGGACGGCGTTGTCGCGGTTGTATCGGTAGATCGCCGGTTTGTAGGCGCGGACCTGGCCGCGCTTTCACGGCACCAAGCGACGTCAGGCCATCGCCTACACCGCCACCGGCGCCTTAATCGCCGCATGGCTCTGATAGTTCACCACTTCGAAATCCTCGTATTCGTAATCAAAGATCGAGCCTGGCTTGCGCTTGATGTTGAGCGTGGGTGGTGGCAGCGGCTCGCGTGAGAGCTGCGTGGAGACCTGTTCGAAGTGATTCGAGTAGACGTGGCAATCGCCGCCCGTCCAGATGAAATCGCCAACGTCAAGATCGCATTGCTGGGCGAGCATGTGGGTGAGCAGGGCGTAGCTGGCGATGTTGAACGGGACGCCAAGGAATAGGTCAGCGCTGCGTTGATAGAGCTGGCAGCTCAAGCGTCCGTTCGATACATAAAACTGAAAAAACGCATGACAAGGCATCAGCGCCATTTTCGAGAGCTCGCTCACATTCCACGCCGACACGATGATGCGGCGCGAATCGGGATTAGTTTTTAGCTGTTTGACGACCTCGGCGATTTGATCGATGTGGCCGCCATCGGGCGTTGGCCAGCTGCGCCATTGCACGCCGTAAACGGGGCCCAGATCGCCATCGGGTTTCGCCCATTCATCCCAAATCGTGACGCCGCGCTCTTGCAGCCAACGGGCGTTGCTATCGCCTCGGAGAAACCACAAAAGTTCGTAGGCAATCGCTTTCCAGAACACTTTTTTCGTGGTGATGAGCGGGAAGCCGCGCTGCAAATCAAAGCGCAATTGCGCGCCGAAGACGGAGCGCGTTCCGGTACCGGTTCGGTCGCTCTTCGTTGCGCCGTTGTCCATCACAAGGCGCAATAGATCGAGGTAGGGTTGCTCTAGGGCGGGTAGCGAGTTGGGCGAAGATTGGAAATTCGGTTGCATGCTTCGCAGTGTATTTTGCTTAACGCCTTTTCAGTCGAATCCCATGATTTATAAGGGCTAGGCCAAATAAATACAGTTTTTCAAGAACAGAACCATTTATCGCTGACGCCAAGCGAATTATGGCGTTAAGCGAATGTGCTGATTGAACGACAGCGATCACTCCGCCACGCACACTGCTCACTGTCATCCTGAGCGCGAGCGAAGGATCAGGTGGCGAACGAGTAGCTCGTCTTGTCGCAACACTGGCTGCACACCACGTGATCCTTCGCTCGCGCTCAGGATGACAGGTTTGTGCGAGGCGTCACAGCACTTGCTCCGGAAGCCGCTCCGAGCTAAGTCAACCCAATCTGCACAATCTCACGGTAGTTTTTCATCGCTTGCAGTTGGTCGTACCAACGCCATACGTTGTCGAGCTTTACGCGGTGATGAGCCAAATCGTAGTCTTCGAGCTTGAGCTCCATCCATGTGTAGGCAAGGATTCCGAGCGGAATGTCGCCCATCGTGAAATGATCCCCGGCGAGCCATTTCGTTTGCGCGAGTTGACGATCCACGATGCGCCACAGATCGGCGGCTTTGGGCACGTTGGCGATGACCATCGCTGGATCGCGCTTCTCAGCGGGCAGTCGCACCATGTGCATAAACGCGGTGCCGAGCGCCGGGCCCATCGAACCCACTTGCCAATCCATCCAACGATCAGCGCTCGCACGAATTTTCAAATCACTCGGCCAAAAATTGTCTTTGCCGTGTTTGGCGCAGAGGTAGCGAACAATCGCATTGGATTCCCACAGCACAAAGCCGTCGTCTTCGATCACCGGCACCAAGCCCATCGGGTTCATCGCCTTGTAAGCGTCGGTATTGACAATGCCATATTGCAAGCCCGCATCGATGCGCTCATAGGGCACGCCCATTTCGGCACACGCCCAGAGCGGTTTTTTGACATTGGATGAATTGGCGCGACCCCAGATTTTGAGCATGTTTAACTTTCTACGGTTGAAAATTTTTTGCCACAGATTTCACAGATTTCACCGATTGGACGAACGACAGAATCTGTGCAATCTGTGAAATCTGTGGCAAAAAAATGACAAGGCGGTACAGTAGCGTCAATCGTACCTACTTCCCCAGTCAACATGCCAACGCGAATCGTTTTTTTACTCATTGCCACTTTAGCGCTCGCTTCATGCCGGCAAACTGATCTTGGGGAAGGCGGCAGCAAAGTCAGCGGCAGCGCGGGCCCAGCGGGCGCAAAAGATGCGGCCAAAGAGCTCATCACTTGCAATGAGCCCATCGCAACGATTTCGCTCGCTGAGAGCCCCAATGGCTACACCGTGCTCTCAAGCTACCAATTGCCGCCCACGCCGCTGCCGCTCATTCGCGTGATGGCGCAGCAAAGCAATTGCTTTCGAATCGTTGATCGCGCTGCAGGTTTGCGCGGCACGCTGCAAGAACAAGATCTCAAAGACAAAGGCATTCTGAAAGCCGAAACCGTGCCCAAAAAAGGCGAAGGCATCGGCGCACGGATGACGCTCACGCCATCGCTCACCTTTAGCGAAGACAACGCAGGCGGCGGCATCGTCGGCCTCCTCTCGCTCATTCCCGGTCTTCGTGATTGGGCGGGCTTGGCGAGCGGCGTGAAATTCAAAGAAGCGCAGGTGGTGTTGTTGCTCACTGATAACGAAACCACCGAACAGCTCGCCGCCGCCACCGGAGCCGCGCGCGCCACGGATTTGGGCATAGGCGGGCTCGTGATCGGCAAGGTCATTGGCGGCGCAGCGGGCTGGGGTATCACCAACGAAGGCAAGGTCATCGCAGCGGCGTTTTTGGACGCGCACAACAAGTTGGTGGTGCAGGCGCGGGCGTTGCCGAAGCGGGGGTAGCGCAGCGTCAATATTGGGCAACGACGTTTAGAACCCCTCTCCCGTGGGCGGGAGAGGGGCAGGGGTGAGGGTGCCAAACGCCGCAACGAAGTTCGTTAGAAGAACACCGCATTACGTTGCGCCCGCTCGAATGAAGGTTTCTGCGTTGCCACGACACCCTCACCCTAACCCTCTCCCGCCTGCGGGAGAGGGGACTGTTTAGGCGCGTCGCAGCATCAGCAGTTCGTCCTCGTCCGCGCCGTAGATTGAGCGCTGCGCTTCGTCACTCATTGAGAATTTCAACTTGTTGAGCAGCGCGAGCGAACGATAATTTTTTCGTTTGAGCACCGCCGCGAACAGCGATACGCCGTAGTCGGATTTGAGCTCGCTGAGCATCGTCTCCAGCGCATGCGAACCGAGCCCTCTTCGCCAGTGGGCGCTCGCAAGTTCGTACGCCACTAGCGCTCGACGGTCGTTGAAAACTGTTGCCTGCACGTAACCAATCAATTCGCCTGAGGGAAGGCGAATGACCCAATTGAGCCATTGCTCACTACCGTCTTTCGAACGACGAGATTCGAGTTTTTCGAAACGATTTCGAAGCCATTCCAACGACACCGGCGGCGCGTTCTCAAATTCATAAATCGCGGGACCGCTCAAAACTAAAGACATTTCAGCAGCGTGGGCGGCTACTTGGGGTTCGAGTGTGAGCGTGGGGGTGACGAGTGTTTTCACATCGAGAGCATAGCGCTCCTTAAAGGCGATAATTTGTCTATTGATGAACTGAAATCGAGCTGCCATGAACGCCCCGTTAACGCCACAGACACTCGCCCAAAGAGACGTCGCCAACCACTTCCACCCCTACACCAACCTGCGCGCGATTGAAACGGACGCGCCCTTGATGATCGTTGAGGGAGACGGCATTGAGGTGATTGATGATGCAGGTAATCGCTACATCGAAGGGATGTCGGGGCTGTGGTGCGCTTCACTCGGCTTTAGTGAAAAGCGGTTGGCGGATGCGGCCTATCGTCAGATGAATGTGCTGCCGTACTACCACTCGTTTTCCGGCAAGGCGCACAACGTGGTCGCTGAGGTGAGCGAAAAACTGATCTCGCTCGCACCGACCGAGGCGCTCCGACAAGGCCGCGTGATCTTCGCCAATTCGGGCTCCGAGGCCAACGATACCGCAGTGAAATTGGTTCGCTACTATCACAACGCGATTGGTAAACCGCAGAAGAAAAAGGTCATCGCGCGGGTCAAGGGCTATCACGGCGTAACGCTAGCGACCGCGTCGCTCTCGGGCATTCCGACGATGCATCAACATTTTGATTTGCCAATGCCCGGCGTTCTCCGAACGAGTTGTCCGCACCCGTATCAATTCGCGCAAGACGGCGAGAGCGATGCGCAATTTGCAACGCGTTGTGCCGCTGAGCTCGAAGCCTTGATCGCGGCCGAGGGCGCGGACACCATCGGTGCGTTCATCGCCGAGCCGGTGCAAGGCGCGGGTGGTGTCATCGTGCCGCCACCGACGTACTTCGCAAAGATTCAGGCGATCCTCAAGAAGCACGACATCTTGTTGATCGCCGATGAGGTCATCACCGGTTTCGGGCGCACCGGCAATTGGTTCGGCAGCAACACCTTTGAGCTCGAGCCCGACATGCTGACCAGCGCCAAGATGATTACGTCGGCCTACGCGCCGTTTTCCGCGCTTTATGTGAGCAACAAGATTTATCAAGCCTGCGCCGACGCAAGCGCCAGTGTGGGTGTGTTCGGTCACGGCTACACCTATTCGGGGCATCCACTGGGCTGCGCCGTGGCGCTAGAAACGCTCAAGATATATGAGGAGCGCAACATCATCGGGCACGTTCGGGACGTTGCACCCGCGTTTCAAGCCGCGCTACAAAAATTTGCGGATCATCCGATGGTAGGTAACGTCCGGAGCGTTGGATTGATCGGCGCGGTTGAATTGGCCGATGATCCCAAGACGCGAAAGCCGTTTGATCCGAAACGAGGTGTTGGCGCGTATCTGGTTCGCCGTGCGCAAGCCCATGGCCTGATTTTGCGAGCGATGGCAGGCGACGCAATTGCGTTTTGCCCGCCACTGATCATCGATGAAAAGCAAATCGCTGAATTAGCCGCGCGCTTTGAGTTGGCGCTGACTGAGACGATGGCTTGGGCGCGCGGCTAAGGACGAGATGACGACGTCGCTTCGCGACTAGGACGACGCTGCGCTAAGACGCAAAGCTCGGTCGAATTGCTTCTCCTTTTCAACTTGGCGACGCGTTGACACAAACTGTCATGTTGAGCGGAGCGAAACATCGGGTGGCATACCGCTCTGCTGCTTCGGACATTGCAGGAAATGAGACTGATCCTTCGCTCTGCTCAGGATGACAACGCTCTCAATTGAGTCATGTTGTGGATCAAAGTCGGTTTTGGTGTGCACGAAAAGACTCACGACGCGTCACCGCGCTTGCGAAGCAGCATTCACTCAACCGAGCTTTGCGTCCTAGTCGCAAAGCGACGTCGTCCTAGCGCGAAGCGCGTCGTCATCTCGTCCTTGCCTCGCGCTCCTACAATCTCCGCATGGACTTGAAAATCACCCTCACTCCCACGGCGCAGCGATTGATTCGTGCGACTGAATTCTCTTTCTCAACGAATGCCGATCCGGGGATGCAAATGCCGGGCGTGGGGGATCAAATGCGCATCACACTTGATGAACCTCCGGTGTTTTTCAAGGTCTTACAACGAGCGTACGATTTCACGACCTCGCCGATCACGGTGACTTTGGTGTTGGGTGCACCGGATTGATCGCGTTCGGTCGCGCCAAAAGTACCGGCGTTTACCTCTGTTTACATGTCGATTCAGGTTCAACGGTTTGGCGGGGAACTGATAGGCGCTGCGGCGCGAAGGTTGAGAAGATGTTTTCTAAGGTAGTTCAATGACACGTTTCAAACCTAACGCGCTCGCCGCAGCGCTCAGCGCCCTGAGCGTGGCCGCGCCGCTGTTTGCGCAAACGGGCGCGCCGCCAAGCCCCACGCCAACGGCTGAACCTGCACCCGCGCCAAGCGGAAACGATGCGCCTGTTCCGGCCCAACCTGCCGCTCCAAGCCGCGCTGATCGGGTGGCGCCCGTCGAGGTCACCGGGCGCAACACGGCCACCGATGAGCGCCGCAATTCAAGCGCTGCAAAGATCATCATCACGCGCGAGGATTTGGAGCAATACGGCGACAGCAATTTGGGCGAGGCGATGCGGCGCTTGCCGGGCGTCACAACGGGCGGTCGGCCAGGGCGGCCCGGCGCGCCGCAGATGCGCGGCATGGGCGGCGGCTTTACACAAATTTTGTTAGACGGTCAGCGTATTCCTCCGGGATTTTCGATAGAGCAAATTACGCCTGAGCAGGTGGATCGCATCGAAATTCTGCGCGCTCCAACGGCGGAAACGGGCGCTCGTGCGATTGCCGGCACGATCAACATCATCCTTCGCGAACCGCTTCGGCAAACGAATAACGAGCTCAAAGCCGAGGTGCGGGAAGAGCGCGCAAAATACTCGCCCAACGCCTCCTGGACTCGAAACGGCACGATCAGCGAAACAGGCACGTTTAATGTCACCGCATCGGTCGGCGGCACCCATCAGCTCACCGACACCACGACCGACACCGTCTACGAAGATCAGCTCACCGGCGCGAAAATTCTGGAGCAGTTGGGCTTCACACAAAGCGACGAACGTCGCGAAAACTATTTCGTGAGTGGCCGAGCCAATTGGCGGCTGGGGGCGGGCGAGCAGTTTGGCGTTCAATCGTTTCTTGCGCACAACGTGGCGGATAACGCATCAACGGGCACGCTGGCGCAACCATTTCGAGCGGCAAGTGCGCCACCGCAGCCCTATGCCACACGTCAAGGCCAATTCAATGGCCGCTTTGATGTGGGGCGATTGAATCTCAATCTCAACAAGCGAATCGATGAGGCTACGCGATATGAGATTCGCGGCGGTTTGGGAAAGTTTTGGTCGAACACTGATTCAGTGAATCAACAATTCGCGCCCGATGGCACACGCTCATTGCTGCAAACGACTCGCGGCGATGTGCGGGACAACTCTTGGAATGTGAACGGCAAACTCATCCGAAATTTCGGTGGTTCGAAACACGCCGTGACCGCTGGCTGGGAGATTGAAAGCACGCGGCGCGATGAGCAATCAATTACAAAACTCAACGGCGTTCAGCAGCTCGAAGAACTGGGCACGTCGTTTGATGTCGGCACGCGTCGTATCGCCGCCTATGTGCAAGACGAATGGGACATCAACCCGCAGTGGGCCGCCAATGCGGGTCTGCGCTACGAAACGATTCGCACGCAGAGCAGCACCGCACAAGACACCTATGTCAACACCAGCCGCGTGCTCACGCCATTGGCGCATCTGGTGTGGCGTTTCGCTGCGCCGTCGCGCGATCAAATGCGCTTGAGTTTGACGCAAAGCTATCGCGCGCCAACGGTACAACAGCTCACGGCACGGCCGCAGCTCAACACGCTCTATCCGCTGCCGGGTGCCAACACCGCTGTGAGCCCGGATCGCTCAGGCAATCCGAATTTGAAACCCGAGCGAGCCAACGGTGTGGATCTGGCGTTTGAGCGCTATTTCAAATCTGGCGGCGTGATGTCGGCGAATTTTTTCGTACGCGACATCAAGGATTTGATCCGCAATGTGACCGCACTTGAGGATGTTTCGTGGGCTGCTGCGGATCGCTACGTGGCTCGCCCGCAAAACATCGGTAAAGCGATCACTAAGGGGGTTGAGTTTGATGCGAAGTTTCAACTCCGTGAACTGATCGACAATGCAGTACCGCTCAATGTGCGTTTCAACCTGAGTGTTTATGATTCGAAAGTTGCCTCGGTGATCGGCCCCTACAACCGCATTGATGGTCAAGCGCGGGCCTCGGGTAATTTCGGAGCAGACTACAAATTCCGATCGCTGCCGCTCTCAATGGGCGGTAACGTCGCTTGGACACCTGCTTACACCACGCAGCAAACCGATACGCAGTTGCAAAAAATTAGCACCAAGCGCGTGTTTGATGCGTTCGCACTCTGGACGATCAATTCAAGTACAAAGCTTCGACTGTCGGTGTCAAACATCGCGCCGATTGACGCGATCACTTCGAGCATCACGCTCGCCGACGGGCAACGGCAAACCGTGCTGAGCGATGGTCGAACCGATATGTCCGTTGCGCTCCGGCTAGAGATGCGCCTTTAATGCACTGAGGCTCGATTGAAGCAACTCCTCATCATCAATCCCAATACTACGGCGGCTGTAACGGATCGATTGCTGCAGGTTGCGTACACCGTTCAGCAAAACGAATTCGCGGAGCGTCACGCCACGTTACACGCGCTCACCGCGAGCTTTGGTGCGAGCTATATCTCTGACGAAGTGGGCTACGCCATCGCGGGCCACGCCACGCTCGACGCGTGGGATCGCGCCACGGCGCAATCGATCAAGCCCGACGCCGTGCTCATCGGCTGTTTTGGAGACCCGGGCTTATGGGCGCTCCGCGAACACTCAGGTGTACCAGTCACGGGGCTGGCGGAGGCGTCGTTCATCGAAGCTTCGAGGTACGGTTCGTTTGCTGTGGTCACGGGCGGCGCACGGTGGAAGGCGATGTTGGAGCGTTTGGCGATTGGCTTAGGCTTTGCGCCGCAGCTACAAACGATTCACACCATAGAGGCAACAGGCGCACAGCTCGCCGCGGATCCCGAAGCGGCGGTCAAGTTGCTCGGCGACGCGTGCGAGTCGGTAGCGAAACACGCCACAGTGAACGCCATCATTTTGGGCGGCGCGGGGCTCGCGGGCTACGCGGCGAAAATTGCCAGCTCGACTTCGTTTGGCATTCCGCTAATCGATAGCGCCGACGCTGGAGCGCGGCAGTTGTTTCGGCTTGCTGAGCGCTAACGTCCTTGGGATCGCTAGTTAAGGAGACACTGCAAAACCCCCGCGCGCGTTGCATCCTCGGAATCGGGCGGCTCGAAAACGCAAAATTCTTCGCCGTAGCCCCAGCTACGACTCAGAAATTTTGCATTTCCGATCCATCCCGATCCGAGGCGCACCGCATCACGGGGGTTTTGCAGTGTCTCCTTAAACGCAGCGCCCGCCATCGACTTCTAAGCACGCCCCCGTGATGAACTCCGCTTCATCGCTTGCTAGAAACAGCGCGGCGTTAGCGATGTCGAGTGGTGTCGATAGGCGACCCATCGGAATGCTCGCTTTAAACAGCGCACGTTTCTCGGGTGTGTCCTCGCCCATAAACGTTGCGAGCAACGGCGTTTCTCCAGCGACGGGATTGATGCAGTTGACGCGGATATTGTCTTTCGCAAGCTCAACCGCCATTGATTTGCTGGTGAGGATCACTGCGCCTTTGCTGCCGTTGTACCAAGTCAGTCCGGGGCGCGGGCGCACGCCCGCCGTGGATGCGATTTGCACAAACGCGCCGCCGCCTTGCGCACGAAAGATCGGCACGCAGTGCATGGCGGAAAGATAAATCGACTTCACGTTTACAGCGTACACGCGATCAAACTCGGCCTCATCGACATCGAGCATCGGCTGATTTTTGTGCGACACGCCCGCGTTGTTAACCACGACATCAATGCGCTCAAACGCGTTGATCGTGGCCGCTGTGATGGCCGCCCAATCGGCTGCTTTTGACACATCGGCGCGGAGCCACTGCGAGCCGGGCACTTTGGCTGAAACAGCGGCTGCCGCATCGCCTTGCACATCCACGATCATCAATCGCGCGCCCTCGGCGGCGAAGCGCTCGACGATACCGAGGCCAAAGCCCTGTGCGCCGCCAGTGATGATGATCGATTTGTTGAGGAGTCGCATGGGTGTTGCCTTTGGGCGCGTCTATGAGGTTCGCTTCCGATTATCGGAAAAGCGGGATCGGATGAGATCGAATGGGTTCGGAATTGGTGCAGGCGCGCTTTAAAGCGTAGCTAGTCTGCGTGCACCTGTCGTGACAGAAATCGCCAGAGCAGGGCGCTGACATTGGGGCCCCGCGCATCGTTGAAATCGAGCGTTGCGTCACCGCCGCTCCAGGCGTGAGCGAGTCCGGAAACGCGCAGACTTCGGGCAACGATGCGGCCGTGTCGCAGCAGGTCGGTTTGCGTGTAGCCGCGACTGCTCTCCGTGGCGGCAACCGTTTTGTCGACGCGAGTGAGCGCCGTTTTTTCTGCTGCCGTTGCGCCGTCGGGCGCGCCTTCCCACAGCGCCTCCCAGAGCCGCATCGATGCGGTGGCGTTTCGCTCATGCACTCGGCTGTCGGCATCGCCGTGAATCACCATGAGCGGCGGCGGAAAATCGGCTTGAATTTCCCAGTAGGCCTCGCTGAGTGCAGCTGCATCGAGCCGTGCGCCGTTTTTCATGGCGAGTACGGCGCTCGATGCCGAGGGATTGGCGAGCGGCGGCAGTCCAGAATGCATCGCTACGCCGGCGATCAGATCCGGGTGGTGATAACCGATTAGCCCAGCGAGCGCGGCGCCTGATGACATGCCGGCGACATACACCCGATGGCGATCAATGGAAGTGAGTTTTTTCGCAGCGACGATCATCTCCAATACGATCGCACACTCACCTTGGCCAGCAGCCGTATTGGGTTCGAACCAATTCCAGCAGCGACGAAAGTTCGCGAAGCTCGATTGTTCGGCGTAGAGCACAGCAAAGCCCTCGCTATCCGCAATCTCGTTCATCCGGGTGCCGCGTGCAAACTCGTCAGCGTTTTGTTTGCAGCCGTGAATCATCACCAAAAGCGGCATCGGAGCGGCATCGCGGCCGCTTGGGTGTGCGGGTACGTAGAGCGAAAAATTTCGTTCGGCGGGCAACATCAACCATGGCGAAGTTGAGCCAAGATCGCTTCGCGCGCTACCTAAGAAAAGTTTGGCTGCGGTACTCTCTGAGACTCGCACGGCGACCGTAAGTGGCTCAGGCGGCTGCGCAGCGGGGGCTTTTCGAGCAAGCAGCGCGCTTAATCGCAAGCGAAATCGACGGAGTCGATCAAGTTTCGCAGCGTCTAGTTTTTTGTCTTCTTTCATAGGGCGTACACACCTTCGAGCGAAGCCTGACTGCGTTCACGATTCGTGCCAGCGCGCACGCTCGCCATAACGGAGCATTGACGATCAGGAGCGCCTACAGATATAACATTTTGAGATGACCACACACGCGCTTCGAGCTTCCATACTGCATTGCACCCGCGACCCAGGCCTTGCGGGCGACACGTCTGCGGTGGAGTATCTGCGAGACGCCGTGGTGGTGATTGAAGCGGGTTTGATCGCTGCCGTTGCGCCAGCAGATGCGCTGCTGCCAACGCTAGGCGCTGATGTACAAATCGAAGATCATCGCGGAAAATTGCTACTGCCGGGATTCATCGATACCCACGTTCACTACCCGCAAGTTGACGTGATCGCGAGCTACGGCGCGCAGCTTTTGGACTGGCTCAACACCTACACCTTTCCTGCTGAAACCCGGTTTGCAGAGCGCGCTCATGCTGATGCGGCGGCGTCGTTTTTCCTAGATCGATTGTTGGAAAACGGCACCACAACCGCGAGTGTGTTTTGCACCGTTCATCCCGAATCGGTTAACGCGTTTTTTACTGAGAGCGAACGGCGCAATCTGCGAATGATCGCTGGAAAGTGTTTGATGGATCGACACGCGCCCGATGGCCTTCGGGACAGCGCCATTACCGGCATCGCTGAGAGCCGTGATTTGATTGAGCGCTGGCACGGTCACGCTCGTTCGCTCTATGCGATCACGCCGCGCTTCGCCGCCACTTCAACGAGCGAGCAGCTTCGCGCGATGGGCGAGCTGGCGGGCGCGTTTCCGAGCACCTACGTTCAATCGCACGTTGCGGAAAACAAGGCGGAGATCGCTTGGGTCGCCGAACTTTTCCCTGAGTTTCGCAGCTACTTGGATGTGTACGATCAATTCGGTTTGCTACGGGATCGCTCAATCTACGCGCACTGCATTTATCTTGATGATGCTGATCGAAACCGCATCACAGCGAGCGGTGCAACGCCTTCGTTTTGCCCCACATCAAACTTGTTTATCGGCAGCGGCCTCTACAACCTGCAGCAAGCCCTGAGTGCCGGAAACCGAGTGTCAATCGGCTCAGATGTGGGCGGCGGCACGAGCTATTCGATGCTTCAAACGCTCGCTGAGGCGTACAAAATTCAGCAGCTACAAGGCGTGTCGCTGTCACCGGCCTATGCGCTCTATTTGGCGACTTTGGGCGGCGCTCGTGCGCTCTCGTTGGATGACAAACTGGGCTCAGTCGTCGTAGGTAAAGAGGCCGATTTGGTGCTTCTTGATCCGCTGGCCACACCACTTTTGGCCCGACGCACATCGCTTCGAGACGATCCGCTCGACACGTTTTTCGCGCTGATGACGCTCGGCGATGATCGTGCCGTTGCAGCGACCTACGCGGCGGGGCAGTGCGTGCATCGACGCCGCTAAATGCGCGCAGCTTGGTTCTTTGAACAAGTCTTCGTCTAGCGGAGACCTCTGCACAACTGCCAACTGAGCGCGCATCCCCCCAGACTCGTCATTCCCGCGCAGGCGGGAATCTATGGTGAGTTGAGCAAAATCAATCACTTGGAAGATGACTCTTCAGCGACCATGGATTCCCGCCTTCGCGGGAATGACGGATAAGGTAGTTGTGCAGAGGTCTCTAGCGTAGGCAGCTTACCGGCGTAAAGCATTACAAATAATGGCTTTCAAAGCCATATGCGTGGCTTTCGACAAACGACTTTTTTGACCACTAACCCAACTCAGATAAGGCGTTGTCATCCTGAGCAGAGCGACGGATCAGCAACGCACCCAACGCGTTTCCTACGGCCAGATTTGTTTGCCACCTGATGTTTCGCGCCGCTCAACATGACAACGCGCGACGTCGATCTCAGTTCTGAGCCAATGTGACAACCAGGAACATTCATGTTTTCGCTCGCCCCAATGTAGATTGGGCTGAGTCGGCTAAGTTGGGATGTTCTGGCGTGTCTTCCGGCGGTTCCATTTCTGACACTTTTTCGCGGCTACCTATTAGTTTTGATAGGTGCGCTCGTTGCGTATCCGCGATCAAATCTCCATCGATCTCAGTGAATCACTGAAGCGCGTGAAACCCGAAACCTAGTTTTGGCGTTTCTGTGCGACCCCGATGCTTCGCGGCTGTGCTTGTCCACTGACCAGCTGCGAGCCGAGTGGCCGGCTCCCACACTGCACTCCGCCGGACCACCTTCACACCCCGCCTCGGGGTGTTTTTTTTGCGCGTCAATACCAGTGCGGCCAAGCGCGAAGTCGCAGGGCGTAGTCGAGCGCCACGCCCACAAATACCGAGAGCCCTAGTAAGTTGTTCCCGCGAAAAGCAATGAAGCACTGGTTACGATCCCGCTTTCGGATCAATACGAGGTGATGAATCGCCAGTATCGTTGCGAGCGCCAGCCCCCCGAAAAATACGTAGCCCATGCCCATTCGCCACCCAATCCACAGCATGCCGAGCAGAAAGAGCGCGTAGCTCATTGCCACCGCTTTGACATCATGACGTCCGAAAAAAAGCGCCGAGGTCTTGATGCCGATTCGAGCATCATCATCGCGATCCACCATCGCGTATTCGGTGTCGTAGGCCATCACCCAAAAAAAGTTTGCGATGATCAGGTACAGAGCGATGAATGGCACATTTCCGGTCGTGGCGGCAAAGGCCATCGGTATTCCCATGCTGAAGGCGATGCCCAACACCGCTTGTGGCACCGCGAAGAAGCGCTTGGTAAACGGATAAATCGCCGCGATAGCGAGCGCCGGAAGCGCCCAAAATCGGGCTTCCCAGTTGAGCGGGATGAGCAGCGCCGCAGCAGAAAGCGCGCAGACCGCGGCGACCCACAATGCCTCTTTGGGCGAAATTTCGCCGGATGCGATCGGACGCATTTCAGTGCGCTTCACCGCGCCATCAAAATCACGATCCGCCCAATCATTAATCGCGCAACCCGCTGAGCGCATCAAAATCGTACCGAGCACAAAAATCCACACGAAGCGAATGTCGGGTGCGCCATTGGTTGCAAACCACAGCGCCCACAGTGTGGGCCACATCAGCAGCATGAAGCCCACGGGCTTGTCGAGCCGAATGAGCCGTTCGTAGGCGTTGAGTCGTTGAGTGATCGTGAGCAGGCTCATAGCAAAGATTTCTGCAGCGCCTCTGCGGGGCGCAGGGTGGATAGAAGCGCTTGCGGGGTGGCGAAGCGAAGCCGCAACCGGAGATCTTGTTTCATCCGCGTATTGTCGATGCGCCGAGATTCGCTCATGAATGAGTAGAGCATGGGCGAGACTTCACGCTGCAGCAGCAAACGCGGCAACCGGGGCGGTTTAGGCAAGCCAAGAGCGGCTGCTACGTGATCGAAGTATTCGCCCATCTTAAGCGTTGCATCATCAACCACATTGATCGCTCGCTTCGGTTTGCCGCGAAAGAGCGCGAGCCACGCCGCCTGCGCTAGATCATCGGCGTGAATGTGGTTGGTGAACACATCGTCTGCCGCGATCAGCGCTGGCGTACCGGCGGTGAGCCGCGCAATCGGCAAACGATCTAGCGCGTAAATGCCCGGCGCACGAAGGATGCTCACCCGTGTGGCCCGCATCGCGC
>JAAFHR010000070.1 GCA_013298455.1 Betaproteobacteria bacterium
TTGGCGGCTAGAACCCCACTCATTCAACTAATCGGTATCGACACGGAGAACACCATGACAGAGCCAACGAATTCTCGGGTCAGCAAAGGCACGCTCGAATTCAAAAACGTGGTCAAGGATTACGGCACGGGTGAACCGGCGGTGAAAGGCATCAGCTTTCGAATCGAAGATGGCGATTTAGTCACGCTTCTGGGGCCTTCAGGCTGCGGCAAAACGACCACGCTTCGAATGATCGCGGGCTTGGAGTTACCCACGAAAGGACAAATTTTTCTGGGCGGCAAAGACGTGACCGAAAAGTCTGCGTCGCAACGCAACGTGTCGCTCGTTTTTCAAAGCTACGCGCTGTTTCCACACATGACCGTGATGGAAAACGTCTGCTACGGACCGACCGTGCAGGGGTTAAAGAAGCCCGAAGCCGAAGCGAAAGCCAACGACGTGTTGAAGCTCATTGGTTTGACGGGCTATGAGCGACGTTTACCCTCTGAGCTTTCGGGCGGCCAACAACAACGTGTGGCGATCGCGCGGGCTTTGGTGCTCGAGCCCGCCGTGCTGCTCTTCGATGAACCGCTCTCAAACCTCGACACAAAACTCAGGCGTCACGTTCGCGAAGAAATTCGCGAATTGCAGCAACGGCTCGCGATCACCTGCGTTTACGTCACGCATGACCGAGAAGAGGCGATGGCCGTGTCGGATCACATCATTGTGATGAACAAAGGCGGCATTGCTGAGGCAGGCTCGCCGAGCCAACTCTACTTTCAACCGCGTACCGCGTTTGTGGCTGATTTCCTGTCCGAGGCGAACGTAGTCGATGCCGCAATCGAGCTACGCGCAGACGGCGGTGCAAACGTCAAGCTCGCAGAGGCCAGCTTCAGCGTGGCTGCCGACGGCGTTGCGGCGGGGGCGAGTCAGGCAGCTTTGCGCCCTGATGTGTTTTCGTTAACGCAGCGCGAGCGCGACGATGTCTCGGTGGCCGCGAAGGTCCTTAAAGCGGCGTTTATCGGCAAAGGCATTGAACTCGTGGTGTCGACGGCAGCGGGGGAGCTCTTTGTGTTTTTGCCAAAGGCGCGCCAGACACTGAGCGTGGGTGATGAAATTCGCTTGTGGTTTCGCTCTACCGAGGTTCGTTTGATCGCCTGATTGGGTTTTTGCAACGTTGCCAGTTTTTTGTAAGGGAAATCTGACCGTTGTTTAGCTAAGTTCCGAAAATTTCGCGTATGATGATGGCATAAAAAGTCACTCCGATTCGGGCGGATTCTTATCATGTCACTACGTCAGTTTCTGGGCGCGCTCTCGGCCGCCCTTGTCGCTTCCCACGCACTTTCCCAGGACATCGTACTCGGTCAATCTGCCGCGCTCACAGGTCCTGCCCAAGAGCTCGGCCGGGAAATGCAGCTCGGCGCGAAGCTCTACTTCGATTCCGTCAACGCGTCGGGCGGTATCCGTGGCAAAAAAATCATTTTGCGCAGCCTAGATGATGGCTACGAGCCCACGCGGGCTGCCGCTAACACCAAAAAGTTCATCGCAGACGGTGACGTGTTAGCGCTCTTCGGTTACGTCGGCACGCCCACCTCCGCGGCGTCCATTCCAATCTCTACTGAGGCGAAGCTGCCATTTTTTGGCGCGTTTACAGGGGCCGAACTCCTCCGGACGCCGATCAATCGGTATGTGTTTAACGTCCGTGCGAGTTACTTCGATGAGACCGAAGCGATCGTTCGGCAAATGACGCAGGGCGGTGCAACGAAGATCGCCGTGTTTTATCAAAACGATTCGTACGGTCAAGCCGGTCTAGCAGGCGTTGAAAAGGCGATGGCCAAACGCAATTTGACGGTGAGTGCCAAAGCGACTGTCGAGCGAAACAGCACCGACGTTGCAGCTGCCGTGGCAACGCTCAAAGCCGCGAAGCCAGATGTGATTGTGATGATCAGCGCCTACGCCTCTTGCAGCGAATTGATTCGTCAACTCAAGAAAGCTGAGCTGCCCACGCGTTTTGTGAATGTTTCATTCGTTGGCACGCGAGCCCTCGCCAAAGCCTTGGGGCCAGACGCCGATGGTGTGATGATTTCGCAAGTGATGCCGCCCCCGACGGCGCTGAAATACCCCGTGGTGGGCGAGTACCAGACGCTTCTAAAGGCCAGCGGCGCGGAGCCCTCGTACACCAGTCTTGAGGGATTTATTGCCGCGAAAATCATGGTTGAAGCGCTACGTCGCGGCGGCGATGCATCGAGTGCTGCGCTCGCTCGCGCTCTTGAGTCGCTGCGTAGCCTAGACTTAGGTGGTTTCACTGCGTCGTTCGGGCCGGACTCGCACAACGCATCGAAGTTTGTGGAGCTCACTGTGCTCGACAAACGCGGCCAGGTTCGGTACTAGTTCACTGCACTCGCGATCCCTTTCCAGCTCTTGGCAAGCCTCTCCAACTCTGCGCAACGCCTGGCGTTGCCCACGTTTGCATCCTATCTGTCTGGCCTCTGTTTTTGTCTGTGGTTTTTCTATGTTGAATTGGCGTTTGTTGAGAGCGTGGCTTCGTGCGCTCGTTTGTACTTGGCTGTTTTTGGCAGTTCCTGCCAGTGCGCAAGACATCGTTTTTGGTCAATCGGTGGTGCTGTCCGGGCCCGCGTCTGAGCTGGGTCGCGAGATGCAGTTGGGCGCGCAGGCCGCGTTTGACGCGGTGAACGCAGCAGGCGGCATCAAAGGCCGAAAGATTGTGCTTCGTACGCTCGACGATGGCTACGAAGCGGATAGAGCGGTGGCCAATACACGCCGCCTCGTGGCCGACGCCGATGTGTTGGCGCTCTTCGGCTACGTTGGCACACCCACGAGCCTGCCCTCGATTGCCATCGCCACCGAGGCGCGGGTGCCGTTCTTCGGCGCGTTTACCGGTGCGCAGGGTTTGCGTGAACCGTTTAATCGCTACGTGTTTAACGTTCGGGCGAGCTACTTCGACGAGACCGAACTCATCATCAAGCAGCTCACTGCCGAAGGGCTCACGAAATTTGCCGTTTTTTATCAAAACGATTCGTACGGACAAGCTGGCTTGGCGGGCGTGAATCGCGCGCTTGCCGCCCGCAACATGAAGGTGATGGCCTTGGGTACGGTCGAGCGAAACACCGTTGATGTGGGCAAAGCGGTGGATGCCATGCTCGCCGCGAAGCCCGAAGCCATTGTGATGATCAGCGCCTACACGTCGTGCGCTGAATTCATCAAGCAAGCGAAAGCGCGGGGTGTCTACTCGCGCTTTGCCAACGTGTCGTTTGTGGGCACGCGGCCCTTGGCGAAAGCGCTCGGCGACAAAGCCAGTGGCGTGATGATTTCGCAGGTGATGCCGTCGCCTTGGAGCGAGCGCTATCCGTGGGTGGTGGAGTACCAAAAAGCGATGAAAGCGCGAAACGAGCCGTTGAGCTACACGAGCTTAGAGGGGTTCTTCGCGGCGCGCATCGCCATTGACGCGCTGCGTCGCGGCGGTGATGCATCGCGTGAAGCGTTCATGAAAGCGCTCGAATCGATGCGCGAGATGAGCTACGGCGGGTTTCGAGTTGCGTTTTCGCCGTCGGAGCACAACGCATCGAGCTTTGTTGAACTCACTGTGCTGGATCGTTCGGGCAACGTTCGCTACTAACGTTTCGAATTCGGCGGCTCGAGTTCGCTGAGCGCTTAAACTTGAATCATTGCGTTAACGCGCTCGCCGCCGAAAAGTCTGCTCGATGATTGTCTACAACCTTGCCTGCGATCAACATCATCCGTTTGAGGGATGGTTTTCTTCGCCGATTGATTTTGAGAACCAGCGCGATCGCGGTTTGGTTGAATGCCCCGTGTGTGGCTCGAAGCAGGTTGAGCGCAAGTTGCACGCACCGCGAATCAACGTCGGTGCCGCGCCTGCAACCAAGGTCGAAGCCGTCGAGTCCGCCACGCAACCTGACGGTGAAATCGATCACGCGAAGCTCGCTCAAGCCATTTCGGGCTTCGTTAAAAACGTCCGTGAAAACACCGAATACGTGGGCGAAAAATTTGCCGAAGAAGCGCGCGCCATGCACTACGGCGAAAAGCCACGCAAAGGCATTCGCGGCCGCGCCGATAAAGACACCGCTCGCGAGCTCCGTGACGAAGGCATCGAGTTTCAGTCGCTGCCGTTTCCCGTAGATTTTCCCAACGCGCACTAGCCGCGTTTGACGCGTGACTTGGCGTGTTTGGGGATTTGCGCTGGCAAGGTAGCCGCTAATGCGCGCTTGTTGTCCGCACTGCGCCGAGCGTGCTCACGCATTAAAAACTCCGCACGTACACCTTCTCGCGCCTGAACCGCGCTGAGTACGGCTTCGTGATCGAGTTGTGCGCGTTGTAGGAAGCTCAGCGTCAAAACGCCGTTATCGCCATTGGCCCACAGCTCACCCGGCTTGACCATTGGCGTTTTGCCGACGTGAGCAAGCGCTGAAGCGAGCGAAGCGTTCCCCGCCGCAACGACCAGCGCTTGATGAAACTGAGCGTTCATGGCGGCCCATGCAATCGTGTCGAGCGCATGGCCAGAGCGCAGCGCCTGATCAATCAGGGTTCGGCCAATGACGACGCACTTCTCCAGCGTATCGATGGTTTCAATGCTGGCACCCGCTTCCGCCACCAGCCGCGCCGCCATGCCCTCAAGATTGCCGCGCACTTCGAGCGCCATGGCGACCTCATCGAGACTGAAGCCCCTAACGCGATAGCCACGGGTCGCGAGTTTCTCGAGCAAACCCTGCTTCTCAAGCTCGCCGAGCGCCAGTCGCAGCGGTGTGCGCGACACGCCGAGCGCCTTGGAAAACTGAACCTCGAGCACGCGCTCACCGGCGAGCAGCTGGCCGTTGAGAATCCGCTTCGTGAGCTCTGTTGCGACTCGATCAATGTGTGATGTCATTGGTCGATTCTAGATGTGCGCCCGATGCCGCGTTAGCGCTGGTAGTTCTATTTTTGCATGCAAAAAAGGAAATACATTGCGCAAATTCCCCAATAGTTGCCTATACTGCATGCATAACTCACTTCCCATGCGGTGTCATCATGCGCTCGTTCACAGCCAAAATGCTTCGGCGGACCGTGGATTTGATAGCGGGCTTGCTCGCTCTGTGTTTACTCGCGCTGCCCTTTAGCGCTGCCGCGCAGTCGGTGGTGGCGTACCCCGCCAAGCCGATTCGATTGATCGTGCCATTCCCGGCAGGCGGCGGCGCCGACATTCTGGCGCGATTGGTCACGACGCAGCTCTCGCAGGAGCTTGGGCAGCCGATTGTGGTCGAGAACCTCGCAGGTGCCGGTGGGAACATCGGCTCGACCACGGCCGCGCGAGCCCCCGCCGATGGCTACACCTTGCTCTACGGCACCAATGGCACGTTCGGCATTAACCACGCACTCTACAAATCCCCAGGTTTCGATCCGCTCAAGGATTTCGAGCCGATTTCTCGTCTCTCGCGAATCGCCACACTCGTGGTGGTGCGTCAAGAATTTAAGGCTGCGACCATGCCCGCGCTGCTCTCGCTGTTGCGAGCCAATCCCGGAAAACACACGTATGGCTCAGCCGGAAACGGTACGACGTCGCATTTGGCGGCGGAACTACTGATGTCCTCGGCTGGTGTTTCGATGGTGCATGTGCCGTATCGCGGCGGTGCCGCGGCCATCACCGATTTGTTGGGCGGCCAAATTGATCTGATGATTGAGATCATGCCCAACGCGGCGCCGCAAGTACGCTCGGGCAGATTGCGCGCCTTGGCGGTATCCACCGCTCAACGTGTGCCCGCGTTTCCAGACGTTCCAACGATCGCAGAGTCCGGTGTGGCAGGGTTTGACGTGAGTGCGTGGGACGGAATATTCGCGCCGAAGGGTACGCCAGCCGCCGTGATCACGCGCTTGGAGACCGCGATCCAAAAGGTTCTGGCATCCCCCGAGATGCGCAAGCAACTTCAGGATCGCGGCGCTGAGGCCTCCCCGATGACTCCCGCCGAGTTTGGCCGCTTTGTGCAGGCTGAGCTCCCACGTTGGGGCGCGGCGGTGCAGCGATCCGGTGCTACCGTCGATTGAATCTCCGCTGGCTCTGTTGACAACGCAAAGAGAGACGTTTCTTATGTCATTTGATCCTCGTGACCTTGAGCCTCGTGGCTTGCCGCACTATGACACGCCGCCCCTGATAGGGAGCCGAAAGCCGCGCTGCCCGCCATTCGTCGACATCAAAACCAGCGATCAGTTGCTGCCGTACTTGGAACACGTGGCTCGACGCCCTTACAACCACGGCTTGAACGCCTGTTGGGATTTGAAGGAGGGAGAACGGGTTTTATTGCGCGTCGACAACTGGCACAGCGACATGGTCATCGAAGCCTGCCAAAAAATACTCGAGAAGTACAAAGTCCGCTATGAGATCAGCCACATTGATCGCGGCCCAATTCCACAGTGGGTGGGTGCTGACGAGGTGGACTACTACCTCTTTCGCACCAAAGAGCTCGCCGAGTGGATGGACATGTGGGAAGAGGAAGAGAAGAAAAAGAAGTACGACAAGATTTTGATGGGCTACGGTGGCCCTGTGCTAGCCGAGCGCTACATCAAGATTCAGCGCATGCCGTTTATTACGCCAGAGATATTGGCCTCGCCCGCGCATGCCATGCCCATCGAAGTGATCAACGCGATGGACGAGTGGGCCTGGGAGCGCATCCGTGGTGCGCGGCGCGTACGCATCACCGATCCCGAAGGCACCGATATTTCATTTACCAATCACGACGACTACTGGGACGCAAAGCGCGAGTTCTACAACCCGGAACTGGTCAATCGCGTCTGGGCCGGTAACGAAAAGTTTGGCAGAACCTATTTGCCGGGTCACATCACGGGCCGCCCTTGGATGTTTCATCCCACCAAAGAAGATGGCTGCGGGATTATCGCGGGCACCACCAATCACATCGCCGCCGTCGACTGGACGCAGCTCGTGGTCGAGAATTCTCGAATCACTCAGATCAACGAGGGGGGCGAATTCGGCAATAAGCTCCGCGACGTGATGGAGCGGACCAAAAACGATCAATACCCCGGATTCCCACACAAGGGCATCATGAACTGGTGGGAAGCCTCGATCGGCACCAATCCGCACATCCATCGACCGCGGAAAGACTTCCCCTCAGGCTTCGTCAACTGCCTCTATGAGCGCGTGCGCTCCGGGGTAATTCATATGGGCTTTGGCACGATCATCTCGTCGATGACGGAGCGCGAGGCCGCGCGAGCGGGCTTGCTCGTTGGGCATTGGCATATCCATCTGTACTTTCCGAACTACACCGTGGAGCGCTCGGGGGACAATGAAAAGGTGATCGAAAATGGTCGCTTGTTAGCGCTTGACGATCCCGCGATTCGTAAGCTCTGCTCTAAGTATGGTGATCCAGAGCTCTGGCTAGATGAGAGCTGGAATCCGGCAGTGCCCGGCATCAACATGACCGGCAACTACTGGCAGCACTACGCCCGAGATCCGCTCCATTGGGTCAAAACCGAACTCGAAGTGTGTCGCAACTACCACCCCATGTTCATGCGAATGGTGGGCGCCGACGACAAATACTGTCATGGCGAAGGGGCGAAGTGGTGGAAGGGCGGCTGCTGCGAACACAGCGGCGTGAGCGCACCCGTCTTGCCGGGGAATTGCTGCGGGCATTGAGGCCATTGGCGACTGCAGTGACTACCGAAGATCAGGGCGCGGCGTCATGATCTCACGAGCGTCGCAGCCATCGGCTTACCGCCCATCGACCGTAAGCATGTCGCGCGGGCCATTTTTTTATTGACTTCATTAAAAATTAGTTCGTAGCCTACATTGCACAAAGCGTCTCGTCGGTAGGCTGTAGGCGTGGTTTCTGCAGCGCTACAGTTTCGAGCGCCTTCAGAGCTTTCCCCAAGCGCTCGCACGTTGGCCTTATCTCAGCTAGGTCTCAGCCACAACGCGATTCGTTTGTGCTGCGTGAGCAATCCACATAAATTCGTTGCTTATCGGGGGTTAGCGTCGGCGATTGCGCCGATTGGATTCACGTTTTTGAATGGTTTTATGTTGGCACTTTGCTTTACTCACTTCGCCGGGCGTCGCTCGGTACAGCTTTATAGGCCGTTACGCCGATTTTGGCAAGCGCTAGTATGTTTTGTCCTCGCAGGTGCGGCTGTTCAGGCTGCCGCCAACTTTGCCAATGGCACGGGCCTCGCGCAGATTCCCAATTTGGGTACCCACGTTTCCGGACAGCGCTCCGCTGACGAAGGATTGGGCATCGCTGTTCAAAGCGACGGCAAAATTGTCGTTGCGGGGCGCTGCATCGGATCTAATCCGACGTATCGATTTTGCGTGTCGCGGCTCAATGCCGATGGAACGCTCGACGCGAGCTTCAACGGCGGCTTGGCCTCGCCGCCCATTCCGGGAAAGGTCGTGATTCCAAACTTGTCGGCATCGCTTGGCGTGCTGATTCGTGCGGCCAAAGTGGTGATTGATTCGAGTGATCGGATCGTCGTTGCGAGCACCTGCGAGACGACGACCATCGCCAATCGCTTCTGCGTGGCGCGCTTGCTGGCCAATGGCGCACCGGATACGTCGTTTGATGGTCCTGACGCAGCCAATCCCGGCAACGGCTCGTTTGTGGTTCCGATTACGGCGGGCAACAACGAGATTTTGTACGACTTGACGCTGCAAAAAATTGATGGCCGGATCGTTCTGGTGGGAGAGTGCGGCGTATTCAGCTGCATCGCGCGGCTGCGAGCCACTGACGGAACGTTTGACGACAACAGCAATGATTTTGGATTTCTGAAGCCATCGGCCGGCTCGCGTGCGCCCAACGATCCAGAACTCAACGGTCGCGGCGTCTGGCGTCAACCGAGCGCTTTCAATGTCGACGGACGAGGCGGCTTACGTGGCGTGGTGAGTACCGGGGAAGGAAAGCTCTTGGTGGTTGGCACCTGCGCGTTCACCGGTAGCATCTCGCAGATTTGCATGACGAAGTTCAACCGCGACGGCACGTTTGATGATGACTTTCGTGGCGAATCGTTGCCGATCGGCAATGGCGGTCGTTTGGTGATCAACACCTTGAATTCCGGCGGATTCGTGGTCCTGGAGGAGGCGTTCGCGGTTCGACAACAAGCCGACGGCCGATTCTTGCTGCAGTGCGGCTACTTTCGGAACTCGAGCATCAGCCAGTGCCTCTACCGCATCAATAGCGGCGGTACGATTGCCTTAAATTGGAGCAGCGGGCTACCGTTTCCCAGTGAACCCGGGCGCGTCGTCTACAACGCCGTCGGCAATCCGCTCGACTTCGCGATTACGCCACTGAGCAATCAGCCGGGAGACCCGAACGCCAACCGAGTGATCGCACTGGGCGATTGCAGTGGCGTGGGCGGCAACAGCGGTGCCACGCGAATTTGCGTGACCGCGCTGCGAAACGGCACGGCTGCGCCCAATATCGACGGAACGATCGACAACACGCTGATCGGGCCTAACGGCGATGGCAACGGCACCTTCTTCCAAAGCACCGAAACGGCGGCGTCGTTCACGGGCAACGTGGTGCGCGGTGTCGTGGCGATTCCCGGCGGAGATTTCCTTATCGTGGGCAATTGCGATGCTCAAATGTGCGTCTATAAGTACCGCCCCGACGGCGCGCTCGCTACGTCGAGCTGCCTGCAAGACGTCGACGGCGACAATCGAATCAGCGCCGCCTCTGACGGGCTCGCGCTCATTCGCGCCATGCTTCAGCTGCCCGGCGCACCAGCAATCGCGCCCGGTTTGGGCTATGACATCGATGGCAACGGAGTGCTCAATGCGCGGGTTGATGGCTTGCTTTTCGTACGCGCCATGCTCGGTTTTCGTGACGCAAACCTCACCAACGGCATCAATATTCCGTCAAACGCTCGCCGAAAAAACTTTGACCAGATCGGCTCGTATTTACGCAGTCGCTGCGGTATTGGGAATTAGCGAGCCGGCGATATCGAGCTGAGGGCGCCGGCGCGCCGTGTCGGCGGCGTGGCTCGACGCATCGGTTTGGCAGGCTAAGCTCGCACCTTAGCTTTTTGAATCTAGCCTTTACAAAATATGGAATAACAAGCATTATTTGCGGTTTTTGAAATAGCATAAAAATTCGTGTAAGCCCCTTTTATTAATGAATTCCATGGATAAAGCTGTAGACCGGCTTGATCCAGAGCACCTCCGCACCACCCGAAACTTTGCGTTTTCAATCAAGCAATTAGCCGATGTTGTTGTTCGAGGCCACGCGTGCTTGGGCTATAATTTAAGACGATAGAGACATAGCTCAGTTGGTTAGAGCACCACCTTGACATGGTGGGGGTCGTTGGTTCGAATCCAATTGTCTCTACCAAATTCCAGAAACCCGTTCAGCAAGGAATGCCTAAGAATGCCGCGAACTAGCACTTTTGTCAGGATTTCGTCCCGTCGAAGCTAGTTTTTGCATTCGTTGGCGCTGTTGCGTGCAACGTGTTTCAAGAAAAAAGCAGCTTCGGCTGCTTTTTTTACGCCCCAAAAGTCCGCAGTTTCTGTTGAAACCGGACGACAGAAAGATCAAACCATGATTCACATTCAACTCCCTGACGGCTCCAAACGGCCTTTCGACAAACCCGTTTCCGTATTTGAAGTGGCAGCCAGCATCGGCAGCGGACTCGCCAAGGCCGCGCTCGCCGGCAAGGTCAACGGCAAACTCGTCGATACGTCGTTTGTGATGGACGCCGATAGCGAACTTTCCATCATTACCGAAAAAGATGCCGACGGCTTGGAGGTGATTCGCCATTCCACGGCACACTTGCTCGCCTACGCTGTGAAAGAGCTTTTTCCGGATGCGCAGGTCACGATTGGTCCGGTGATTGACGACGGTTTTTATTACGATTTTTCGTACAAACGGCCGTTCACGGTTGAAGACTTGGAAAAGATCGAAGCCAAGATGACCGAGCTCACCAAGAAAGATGAAAAGGTCGTTCGAAGCGTGCTGCCGCGCGATGAAGCGGTGAACTACTTCAAGGGCATTGGCGAAGCGTACAAAGCCGAAATCATTTCTTCGATTCCCGCAGGCGAAGATGTGTCGCTCTACGCCGAG
>JAAFHR010000071.1 GCA_013298455.1 Betaproteobacteria bacterium
ACCACCTGCGGGCAATCGAGCATCGCGGCCTCGAGCGTGGCCGTGCCCGATGCAACGAGCGCCACATCGGCCACTCGAAGCGCGAAATCAGCATGACCAAACATCACGTTCACGCGCGAGACGATCTCTGGCGCGTGTTGCCACAGCGCCGATTCAAATATCGCTCGCGTTTCTCGCGTCGGTAGCGGCACCAAAAAACGAGCGCGCGGATAGGTGTCATGCAGGCGCTTCATCGTTTGCACAAAGAGCGCTGAGTGATACTTGAGTTCACTCAAACGCGAGCCCGGCAATACGGCGAT
This sequence comes from Betaproteobacteria bacterium, assembly GCA_013298455.1. Classification (GTDB taxonomy): domain Bacteria; phylum Pseudomonadota; class Gammaproteobacteria; order Burkholderiales; family Casimicrobiaceae; genus Casimicrobium. The sequence goes on from JAAFHR010000071.1 coordinate 300, forward strand.
CACCTCGGCGAGCGGCTCGTCTGAATGCAGCTCAATCTTTTTTCGAAGCGCCGCCCGATCTGCGCCCACCAAGGGCGCGGTCGCCAGCGGATGCCCAACGAACGTGGCGGGCATTCCATACTTGGCGAGCAACTCGGGTTCAAACGGAAACACGCAGAGCATGTGCTCTGCCGATTGCGAAAACTTCGCGGCACGCGCCTCGCGCCACGCCCAAAACGATGGGCAAACATAGTGCATCGTTTTGATGCCCATCGCTTTGACCGAACGCTCGATCCGCAGGTTGAAATCGGGCGCATCCACGCCGATGTAGAGCGCCGGTTTGAGCGACGCAACGCGCGCCAACAGATCGCGCTTAATCCGCAAAATCCGTGGCAGCGCCGTGAGCACTTCGCCGTAACCACGTACCGCTAAAGCTTGCGAATCAAACCAAGGCTCAACCCCAGCAGCACGCATCTTCGGGCCTGCAATGCCGTGAAATCGAAGCGTGGGATCAGCGGCGCGAAGGACGGTGACTAAATGCGCCGCAAGCTGATCGCCGGACGTCTCGCCGGCCACAATCACAACGTCGGTCATTAGCGAGCCAAACCACGACCGGGCGCACGAACGAAATCTAGGAGCGGACGCAACGCTTGGCGCACGTCGTCCGTAGCGGCGGCTTCGGTTGCTTCCAGTTCAGCAATCGCTTCTTTGAGGACTAATCCTGATCGCCAAATCGTTTTGTGTGCGGCACGAACCGCAGCCACTGCGTCAGCGCCAAAGCCTCGTCGCTTGAGGCCTTCACTGTTAACGCCACTCACTGAGAATGGGTTGCCGTGTCCGATTACGTAGGGTGCGACGTCTTGCAGTACGCAGGCGCAGCCGCCGATCATCGCATGCGCCCCGACGCGGCAAAACTGATGCACGCCCGACAAGCCGCCAAGAATCGCGAATTCACCGACTACAACATGGCCCGCAAGCGTTGCGTTGTTGGCCAAAATCACGTCGTCGCCAACAACACAATCATGTGCCACATGAGCGTAGGCCATCACCAGTATGCGGGAGCCGAGCGTAGTGATGCCGCCGCCTTGCGCAGTACCGCGATGAATGGTGCAGCTCTCGCGAAATACGTTGTCGTGACCAATCACAACCTTGGTGGGTTCACCCGCGTATTTTTTATCTTGTGACGCCATGCCGATTGACGCAAACGGGTAGAAGGTGTTGCGCTCGCCAACCGTCGTGTGGCCGTCGACCACCACGTGGGAAATGAGTTGCGTGCCCGCACCGAGGGCTACGTTGGCACCCACGGTGCAGAAAGGGCCGACGCTCACGTCAGCGGCGAGTTGGGCGTCGGGATGAACCAGCGCGAGCGGATGAATCGTTGCCATTACGGAGCCTGCAATGCTGCGATCAGCTTGGCCTCGGCCGCGAGCTTGCCGTCGACCGTAGCGCGGGCCGTGAACTTGCCGATGTTTCGAACGATTCGATCCAGCGTTACATCAAACTCCAAGCAGTCGCCCGGAAACACCATTTTTTTGAAGCGTGCTTCATCGACACCCGCAAGGTAGACGATCCGCTGCTTGGAAGGATCAGGCGCCGCAAAGGATTCGAAAAAGAGAATCGCTGCAGCTTGCGCCATCGCTTCAATGATGAGCACGCCCGGCATCACGGGTTCGCCCGGAAAATGACCGTTAAAAAACGGTTCGTTGATCGTCACGTTTTTGTAGGCCGTGACTCGCTTATTGACCTCAAGCGAGCGCACGCGATCAATCAGCAAAAACGGATAGCGATGCGGCAGCAGCTGCATGATGCGCTTGATATCAAAGCCGCTGTGCACGGCACTTGCGGCTGTGGCTAGATCGTTCGCGGAATCAGTGCTTGGCTCTGTCGTTTGGCTCATGAAAATCTCAAGACTATTTTTTGATGGAACGGCGCAGCGTCGCTGCCATTTTCATCCACTCTCGGTGAGGCAGCGAAGGAAACACACCCGTGATGCGCCCTGGGTCGGTGACCGATTGCGATACCAACGTGCCGCCGGAGATCACAGCATCATCGCAAATCGAGATATGGCCCGTCAACATGGACGCGCCGCCGATCATGCAGCGTGCGCCAACAATAGTGCTGCCTGCCATGCCTGCGCACCCCGCGATGGCGGTGTGATCACCGATACGACAGTTGTGCGCGATCTGCACCAAATTGTCAATTTTTACGCCGTTTCCGATCACTGTGTCTTCAATCGCGCCGCGATCAATTGACGTGTTGGAGCCGATTTCCACATCGTTGCCGATGACGACAGCCCCCACTTGCTGCACCTTCGCCCAACCCGAGGCAGTGGGCTGAAACCCAAATCCGTCGGCACCGATCACCGTGCCCGAATGGATGATGCAGCGATCTCCGATGATGCAGCCTTCATAGATGCTCACACCCGGATGAATGACGCAGTCGATGCCGATTCGCACATTGTCACCGATGACGGCATTGCTATGGATCAGCGAGCCCGCGCCAACAACGGAATTCGCGCCAATCGAGGCATGGGCGCGAATTTCAGCACCGACAACCGTTGCCGACTCATGCACTGCGGCACGCGGCGAGACGCCAGGAATCGTCGGCGCGGCAGGAAACAAAACATCCAGCGCCTTGGCAAACGCCAAATGAGGTGAAGCATGCACGAGCTTAATCGCGCCGCCCATCTCAACGAATTCCTCGCGCACCAGCAAAAAGCCCGCAAGGCTTGATTCAGCGCGCACTCGGTAGCGCGCGTCGGAGAGAAAACTGAGTTCGCTAGGTGTGGCCGATTCGAGGCTGGCAACTCCGTGAATTACGGCGTTTGCGTCACCGATCAGTCGCGCACCGACGGCGCTCGCCAATGCCTGCGCCGACAGGGGGCGTAGCGCCGCTCGACCCATGCTGATTAGTCCGCGAGCGCTTTGAGCACGCGATCAGTGATGTCGATGCGGGCGTGAACGTAGACCGCCTCTTGCAGAATCAAATCGAAGCGCTCCGTTTCAGCGATCTTTTGAATCGCTTTTTGTGCGCGCTCCTGAAGCGCTGCAATCTCTTCGTTCTTTCGCAGGTTTTCGTCTTCGCGCAGACCGCGCTGGGCGCGCTGAACATCACGGCTCAATACTTCAAGCTCGCGCTGTTTGTTGCGACGATCGTTTTCCGACATCGACAGCTGCTCTTTTTCGTACGCGTTTGAAGCATCCTGAAAGCGCTTGGCGAGTCGGTCCACCTCAGCTTGACGTGTGGCGAATTCGCGCTCCAATTTTTTGAAAGCGCGCTGCGCCGGTGCCGATTCGCGAAGCAACTTCTCGGTGTTAACGAAACCGATCTTGAGCTCGCCGCTAGGCCGCACCGCAGCGGCGGGCGCTGTTGCCGCAGCTGCGCCCTGCGCCGAAACAGTCGTGACAGCTCCGCTCATCGCAAAGAGCGCGGTCAGCGTAAGGCCTGCACAAAGAATTCGGAGCAGTGGCGAAAGACTCATTGGCGTTGCATTCATAAATCGTTGGCCTAGAACAGCGTGCCGATTTGGAATTGGAAGCGCTGCAGTTTGTCGTTGGGTTTGCTCGCGAACGGAATCGCGTAGCTAAATTTCAGAGCACCAATCGGGGATTGCCACGCAATGGCCACGCCCGAGGAGAGGTGAATCCGCTCGTTGTCTTTTTGCAGCGGATCGCCCTTGTCGTAAATCTGCCCTGCGTCAATAAACAAACTACCGCGCACCGACTTATCGTTTTTCGTGCCCGGGAATGGGAACAGAATTTCGTTGTTGATGCTGAACTTACGACGTCCGCCAGTGGCGTCACCGTTGTAGGTGGTTTTTGTCGATGTTGTGCCGTCGGGATTGGTGACCGTCGTTGTCACCGCTTCGCGCGGCCCCAAGGAATTGGTGTCGAAGCCGCGAACTGAGCCGACGCCGCCGCCGTAGTAGTTTTGGAAAAACGGCAGCGAACGTCCGCCGTAGCCGTTGCCATAGCCCGCTTCAACGTTGAGGCCGTAGACAAAATTTGCCCACAGCGGGATGAATGCTTGGCCTTGGTAGTTGAATTTGTAGTACTTGACGTTGGTGACCGGCAGCGTGGCTTCCACGCCGATATTCTGGAACCATCCGCGCGTTGGGTAGATCAAGCTGTCACGGGTGTCACGCGCCCAAGCGCTTGTGGCCTTGTAGGTGTTAACGCTGTAGCCAAATTCATTGGCGTAATCAAAGAAGCGCTTCGGGCTCACACCGGTGGTCAAGGTGAGCGTCGAATTCTCAGCCGACAGCCCCAAACTCACGCTATCCGTTTCGCTAATAGGCACACCAAATCGCAGACCACCACCAAATGTGGCCAAGGTGTAATTGCCGATACCGGTCGAGGTCGGGTTATAGGTGCGACGATAGATATCGATGCCACGGCTCACGCCGTCCGGTGTCCAGTAGGGATTGGTGTACGCGATGACAGCGGTTTTGGACGAGCGGCTGGTGTTCACTTGCAAGGCGAGTGAGTTACCGGTTCCGAGCACGTTGTTTTGCGAGATCGAAGCGGTGAGCACCAATTTTTCTGCGCTCGAGTAACCCGCACCGGCATTCAAACTACCCGTATTTTTCTCGGTGACCGCCACATCAATGTCAACTTGGTCACTAGCGCCGGGCACCGCTGCGTTATCCATGGTGACTTCAGAGAAGAAGCCCAAGCGATCCAAACGCACTTTGGAGCGCGCCACTTTGGATTGGTCATACCACGACGCTTCGAGCTGACGAATTTCGCGGCGAATCACTTCATCGCGTGTTTGCAAATTGCCCGCTACGTTGATGCGGCGCACGTAAACGCGACGCCCCGGGTCAACCACAAAGTTAAACGCCACCGTTTGCTTGGCGCGATCAATTTCCGGCACGGCATTGACACTGGCGAATGCATAGCCCTCGCGTCCCAAACGATCACTGATCGCTTTGGCGCTGTCAGCGAGCGTGGTTCGATTGAACACATCACCTGGTTTAACGCGTATCAGTGAGCGAATTTCGGCTTCAGGGATTAGCAACTCGCCGCCAACAGTTACACCCGAAACGCTAAAGCGCTCGCCCTCGGTGATATTGACATTGATGAACACCTGAGTTTTATCGGGCGAGAGCGACACCTGAGTTGAATCAACGGCGAATTCAAGGTAGCCGCGATTGGTGTAGTACGCACGGATCGCTTCAAGGTCAGCTTGCAGCTTTTGCTTTGAGTACTGATCGTCTTTGGTGTACCAAGAAAACCAGCCGCCTTTGGTGAGCTGCATTTGTTCCAGCACCAATTTTTCCGAAATGGCGCTGGCTCCCACGATGTTGATCGATTCGATGCGGGCAATTTCGCCCTCTTTCACTTCAATCGAAATACCGGTGCGGTTGCGCTCGAGCGGTGTGAGCGTGGTAATGACTTCAACATCGTACCGACCCCGCGAGAGATACTGCTTCTTAATCTCTTGCTCGGCACGATCCAAAATCGTTCGGTCAAAAATTCGCCCCTCTGACAAACCGCCGTCGCGAAGTGCTTTTTTAAGCGTGTCTTTGTCGAATTCTTTGGCGCCAACGACGTCAATCGACGCCACAGTCGGCCGCTCAACCACCGTCACAATCACGATGCCCGCTTGCGCTTCAACTCGCACATCGCGGAAAAAACCTGTGCCAAAGAGCGCCTTAATCGCTGCGGACGCTGCGGCATCGTCGAAACGATCACCGACCTTGACGCCAAGGTAGTTAAACACCGTGCCAGGATCGGTTCGCTGCAAGCCTTCAACGCGAATATCGCGAACAGTGAAGGGTTCAACGCTTTGTGCGGCGACGTGCGCGCTCAGCAACCCGGCCGTCACTAACGCGAAGGCAACGCGCTTGAGCGAGAACGAGGATCGAGCAGAACAAGGAGATAAAAATAAACGGGTCACGAGAAGATTCGTAGAAAGTCGTTGTAGAGCGCAAGGGCGGTGAGCGCAGTCACGAATCCGATGCCGATGCGTTGTCCGAGGGCTTCCACGCGCTCAGACAGCGGCGCACCCTTGATAGCTTCAAAGAGATGATATAGCAACTGCCCGCCATCGAGCATCGGAACGGGGAGCAGGTTAAGCACGCCAATCGATACACTCACAATCGCCAAAAACATCACAAACGCGGTAAAGCCTTGCTTTATCGTTGCGCCCGCACCCTCGGCCATCGAGAGCGGTCCCGATACTTGGCGAAGTGAGACTTCGCCTGTGACCATCCCGACGAGTACTCGCACGGTCAGCACGGTCGCCTCAACGCTTCGTCGAACGCCCTCAAGCACCGCTGCCGGTGGAGAGCGCTGATACTCAACAACGAGCTTCGGATCGAGCTCGGTCGCCGCTAGCGGCATTACGTCGATTCGCCCAATCTTTACACCAGCCGCATCAACGCTCCGGGGTGTCAGCTCAATTCGTTGCAAAGCACCAGCGCGCATTACCGAGAGCTCAATCGATTGCGAAGGCGCCTTTTGCACGAGCTGGGTGAACTCACTCCATTGCCGAACGGAAACACCATTCACGCTTCGAATCGCGTCACCCGATCGAAGACCAGCCATCGCCGCCGGACCGCCATCGACCACCCGACCAATCACCGGTGGTTGGTCAAACGCGAGCCCCCATGACGTGAGGCGTTTATTCGAACCCGCGGCTTCATTCATTGCCGCCAACTCGCGGCGCAGCACAACCCCGCGCTCAACGCTGCCGTCGTCAACCACAAGCTCTAGGTCTTCATCGAAGAGATGCGCCAACAGCTGCCAGCGCACTTCACCCCAATGCGCCACATCACGCCCTGCAATGCCAACGATACGCTCGCCGCCACGAAGCCCCGCCACGTAGGCCGGGCTCTCTTTGGGTGGCGTTGCCAGTTGCGCCGCTAAATCTCGCTCAGGCGCAGCGAGTGCCACGGCATAGAGCACTGCGGCCAAAATGAAATTCGCCACTGGCCCGGCGGCAACGATGGCCGAGCGCTTCCAGAGCACTTGTCGATCAAAAGCCACCGACGGATTGCCTTGCAGCTTCGCTGCGTCGTCAGGATTTCTGCTGTCGTACATCCGCACATATCCGCCCAGTGGAAACGCAGAAATCGCAAATTCCGTGCCGCGAAAAATGCCACGTTTGCCCATCCATTTCAACAGCACGGGTCCGAAGCCAATCGAGAATCGCTCGACTGCAACGCCCAACCATCGCGCGACCAGATAGTGACCAAATTCATGCACAGTCACCAAAATCGCCACCGCGATTAGGAAACCGAGCACCGAGCTGCCGAGAAGATTCATGCCGAAACCATCCGTTCACGCATTGCTGCCGACGCGAAACGACGTGCCTCGGCGTCTAACGCGAACACATCATCAAGGGTACGCGGTTCGAACCGAGCAAACGCCTGCAAACTGTGATCGACCAAGGGTACGATGTCGGTAAAGCGAATTTGTTCCGCTAGGAATGCGGCCACCGCAACTTCGTTAGCCGCATTCATCACCAAACACGCGCCCTGCCCAGCGCCAAGCGCTTCGTAGGCCAACGCCAAAGCGGGATAGCGATCCGCTTCCACTTCGAAAAACTCCAATCGCCCCATCTGCTGTAGCGACAAACGAGGCACATCAAGCGTCAAGCGCGAAGGCAAACCCAGCGCATGCGCGATCGGCACTTGCATGTCAGCAGGCCCCAGATGCGCGAGCACCGAGCCATCAACAAACTCAACGAGCGCATGCACCGTGCTCGTAGGATGAATCACAACATGAATATCGGCCCCTGAACGACCAAAAAGAAGCGCGGCCTCAATGACCTCAAGCCCTTTATTCATCAGGGTTGCGGAGTCAACCGAAATTTTTCGGCCCATGCTCCAAGTGGGGTGTTTGCAGGCCTCGGCGGGAGTGATCGCATCGAAACTCGACAGCGGTCGTGTGCGAAACGGGCCGCCGGAGGCCGTGAGCGTAATGGCACGAATCCGTGACGGTTCGCAGACCAATCCACCGGCGCATTGGTACACCCCATTGTGCTCGCTGTCGATGGGTAGCAGCACCGCACCGGTTCGTGCGGCTTCGTTCAACAACAAGTTTCCCGCCGCCACCAGCGCCTCTTTGTTGGCAAGCAACACGCGTTTGCCAGCCGACACCGCCGCCCACGTTGAGGCGAGCCCCGCGAATCCAGAAATGCCCGCCACCACCGTGTCTACGTCATGCAGTACAGCGCAGGTGGTAACGGCGTCGGTGCCGGATTCAACGGCGACTGCAGGGGCGGAATTTCCTAGGGCCTGACGCAGCGAGTGCGCAGCGGCGGCATCGGCCATTGCACACACTTTCGGCGCGAACTCCGCGATGATCGGCAGCATCGCTTGCCAATTGGAGTGGCCAGCAATCGCAACCAGCTCGAACGCATCACGGTGTTGTCGCAACACCTTTAATGTGCTCGCGCCGATCGATCCAGCCGCGCCCAGCAGCGCGATGCGTTGGCGGGATGTAGGGGTTATCGGCGTCACCACATTGGCCTCACGATAGAGAGCAGTAATGTCGCAACGGGCAACACGGCGATGTGCGCATCAATGCGATCCAAAACCCCGCCATGCCCCGGCAACAAGCCGCTTGAATCCTTCATGCCCGACTGCCGTTTGAGCTGCGATTCCCACAAATCGCCCACCACAGCCAGCACACCGAGCAGCGCACCGATCAGCGCGGCAATCGCGTATTCCGATGCGCCGCGCGCAACGCCAAGCCAGGCACAGGCCAGCGCGCACCACAGCGCCGCTGCGGTCACGCCACCGACGGCGCCTTCGCGCGTTTTTCCGGGGCTGATCGACGGCGCGAGTTTGACCCGCCCAAGGGCGCGCCCGACAAAGTATCCACCCACATCTGCCGCCACGGTTAGCACCACAGCAGCCAGCAGATACGCGACGCCCAAGCGATGCAGCGCCACCGCCGAGAGCCAAGCGGCACCGATGATGACAGCGAAACGAATCAGCGTCACCCACGGCGCAGTGATGATCGGTCGTTTCAGTAATTCAAGGGGGGCCGCCAGCACCCAAAACGCGCTAGCAACCAAAAGAAACGCAGTGAGCGGTGCGGCACTTTTTGCCGACGACGCAAACAATGCGGCCAGTGCCAGAATCGTCGCGGCGACCAACGCAAAGAGCGCCACTTGCAAATTCGGGGAAAGCTTGGTCAAGCGGCCCGCCTCCCAGGTTGCGGCCAAGCAAAACACGCTCACCAACAGCGCCCAAATCAGACCCGATTTTGCGGCCAGTGCCCCCAGAATCAGCAGCGCCAAAACCACGGCTGTGACAACGCGAGTTTTCAAGTCCGACGGTTTTTTGGCAGCGCTCACGCCACGGCCTTTTGCGCTTCGTCGCGAACCTGTTCACCCGTTTTTCCGAAACGGCGCTCACGATCCGCAAACCAATCCAGCGCGACTTTCAGGTCAGTTTCCCCAAAATCGGGCCATAGCGTTTCGGTGAAGTAGAGCTCGGTATAAGCGAGCTGCCAGAGCAAAAAGTTGCTGATTCGACGCTCGCCACCGGTGCGAATAAACAAATCGGGATCGGGTTGATCGGCGAAGGATAGATAGTTCGCAAACTGAGTTGGCTCACCGGCCGCCGCCGCTCGTTGAACGGCTTGCTCAATATCCCACCGCCCGCCGTAATTCACGGCAACGTTAAGCGTTAAACGATCATTGTGTTGTGTGAGCGATTCCGCGCCACGCACGAGAGTTTGCGTGTCAGCTGAGAGCGCGCTGATGTCACCCACTGCACGAAACCGCACGCCGTTGGTGTGGAGTTTTTCAACTTCTTCCCGAAGCGCCTTGAAGAAAAGCTCCATCAGAAACGTCACCTCTTCTTCGGGTCGTTTCCAGTTTTCGCTGCTAAACGCAAACACCGTGAGGCACGTGACGCCACTCTCTCCCGCCACCCGAATCAGATTTCGTACGGCCTCAACGCCTTGCTTGTGACCGGCGACTCGCGGCAGAAACCGCTTCTGCGCCCAGCGGCCATTGCCATCCATGACAACAGCCAAATGCTTGGGAACGGAATGAGCAGACTTCACGCTGAAAAGTTCGGAATGAGTACGACAGCAGCTCGTTAAACCGCGAGCAGCTCGGCCTCTTTCACGGCGAATTGCTTGTCAACTTCTTTGATCGAGTTGTCGGTCATTTTTTGCACATCGTCCTGCGCGCGGCGCTCTTCGTCCTCTGAAATCACCTTGGATTTCAGCGCGTCTTTGAGTGCGTTGTTGGCGTCTCGGCGAACGTTTCGAATGGCGACGCGTGCGTCTTCGGCTTCGCCCTTGACGAGCTTCACGAGCTCCTTGCGGCGCTCTTCGTTCATCATCGGCATGGGTACGCGAATGATGTCGCTGTTGACCGAGGGATTCAAACCCAAATCGCCTTCGCGAATCGCCTTTTCAATAGTTTGAATCATCTTTTTCTCGAACGGCTGCACGCCGAGCGTGCGCGCATCGAGGAGCGTGACGTTAGCCACACCCGAGAGCGGCGTCATCGCGCCGTAGTACTCCACTTGCACGCTGTCGAGCATGCCAGCGTGGGCGCGACCGGTGCGCACTTTAGCGAAGTTGTTTTTGAGCGCTTCCAGCGCCTTGGCCATTTTCGTTTCAGCCGTTTTTTTGGTGTCAGCAATCATGATGAATCTCTCAGCAAGTCACGGTGGTGCCTTCGTCTTCGCCACAGACCACGCGTTTAAGCGCACCGGGTTTGAAGATCGAAAACACGTTCAATCGAAGTTGTTGGTCACGGCACAGCGCCAAAGCGGTCGCGTCCATCA
>JAAFHR010000072.1:0-619 GCA_013298455.1 Betaproteobacteria bacterium
ATCGACACCGACGGCAAAGTCAAACTCGCGTTCCCAGAAAACGACGTGCCGAAGGAGTCGGCTGAGGAAGTGGCGGCGTAGCGCACCGCAGCTCAACGGCTTTCTGAGAATTAGTGACACTCCAATTGGGCTTGAAGGAGAGATGACAGTTTCTTGAAAAGCAGAGAAATGCTTTGCAAGCCCAGTATCAACAGGGCATTGGCTAAAAAGGCTGTATTGCAATGTTGCATTAAAAAAGCCCGCCGATTTGCATCGAGCGGGCTTTTTCGTTTCTGCGATTCGCGGCGCGGCGAATCGAAGCTGCAAAGAATTACTTCTTCTTCGCGTCTTTTGCAGGCGCAGCGGCAGCAGCGGCCGGGGCCTTCTGCTTCGATGCGGCCACTTCAGCAGCAGCAACTGGGGCGGCATCAGCAGCAGCGGCTTCTTCTTTCACCATCGATGCGGTGGCGAACACAGCATCTTTGTTGCGGCCGTGGAAGACGAGCGTAACGCCAGCGGGCAGCGTGACGTCTTTGGCGTGGATCGATTCGCCAGCTTTCAGATCTTTCAAATCCACTTCGATGAAGCGTGGGAGATCTTTTGGCAGGCAGCTGATTTCAACGTCGGTCAACACATGGTT
>JAAFHR010000072.1:629-10957 GCA_013298455.1 Betaproteobacteria bacterium
CAATCGCCGCTGAGAGCTTCACCGCGGGTGAAATGTCTTGGTTAACGAAGTGAACGGGCACCTTCATGTGCAGTTTCTTCGATGCTTCAACGCGCTGAAAATCGATGTGCAGAATCTGCTGTTTGAACGGATGGTATTGCACATCGCGCAAGAGCACTTGGCTCTTAGCGGCGCCAACGGTCATTGCCAACACGGAGCTGTGGAAATCCTCTTTCTTGAGGGCGTGCCAGAGCGCGTTGTGATCGAGCTCGATCATCTCAGGTTTGGCTTCGCCGCCGTAGACGATGCCAGGAACTTTTGCCGTGTGACGCAGGCGGCGGCTCGCTCCGGTGCCCTGTAGCGTCCGCGGGAAAGCGGTGAATTCAGTAGCCATAGTAGTAACTCCAAGTAGTTGAGGTGGTCACCGATTGAACGGCGGCACCTCGATTAGTTTTACCGTGACAGCGCGACCACTGTGGCGGTAAAGGCTGCGCAGGAAAAGTTGCGCAGAAAAGCGATTTGTCATCCCCGCGAAGGCGGGGATCCATTTGTGCATACTGCGGCGCTTCGATTGAGCAGCTTTGCTCCGCCACCATGGATTCCCGCCTTCGCGGGAATGACAGTTGATTTATTCAGTAAACAACGAAGACACCGAGTCTTCGTTTGAAATTCGTTGCATCGTTTCGGCGATCAATTGAGCGCTCGAAATTTGGCGGATTTTGCCGCCGGGGCCAGCCAGCGCCGCCGCTTCTTTCGAGAGCGGAATCGTGTCAGTGACCACCAGCGAATCAATCGCTGGCCCCGCTAAACGGCTCGCTGCTTCGCCAGAGAGCACACCGTGGGTGCAATACGCAATCACTTTCACCGCGCCGTTGTCTTTCAACGCCTGTGCGCCTTTGCACAAGGTGTTGGCGGTGTCGACGATGTCGTCCATGATGAGACAGGTACGGCCTTCAACGTCACCGATGATGTTCATCACTTCGGACACATTGGCCTTCGGGCGGCGCTTATCGATGATCGCCAAATCGGTGTCGAGCCGCTTCGCCACAGCTCGCGCACGAACCACACCGCCCACGTCGGGCGACACGACCAAGAGGTTTTCGTATTTCTGCTTCCAAATATCGGCGAGCAAAATTGGCGTCGCGTAAATATTGTCAACAGGAATATTGAAAAAGCCCTGAATCTGATCGGCGTGCAAATCCATCGTTAAGACGCGATCCACGCCAACGGCTGAGAGCATGTCCGCCACCACTTTGGCCGAAATCGCCACGCGAGCAGAGCGCGGACGGCGGTCTTGGCGGGCGTAGCCGAAATATGGCATCGCCGCGGTGATTCGCCCAGCGGATGCGCGCTTCAACGCATCGACCATGATCACCAATTCCATCAAATTGTCGTTCGTCGGCGCGCACGTCGATTGCAGCACGAACACATCTTTGCCGCGCACGTTTTCGAGGATTTCGACGTTGACTTCGCCGTCGGAAAACTTACTCACCTGCGCTTTGCCGATTCGCAAATTCAGGTGTTCAACCACCGAATGCGCCAGCTTCGCGTTGGCGTTGCCGGTGAAAACCATCATGTCGTTGAAGCTCATGGTGCGGTCTGGTGAGCGAAATGCACGTAGGTGCGTTAGCGAAAAAAAACGGCCTTAAAGTGGTTGCCTTAAGACCGTTTCGGTGTGAGTTTGGCAGGGGAGGAAGGGATCGAACCTACGTATACCGGAATCAAAATCCGGTGCCTTACCACTTGGCGACTCCCCTACACCTGATCGAAGCACCGGAGTGTTTCGCCAGTCGTCGCGATTTTCAGCGAAGCCCTAAATTATAGCAGCGCCAAATTCGTCGTGCAAAGGGTGGCGGTTGAGTGTTTGCACGGCCCACGCCGAAATCGAGCCAGACGCCAGTTTTGACGCGGCGGAGCGGGCCGTTTGAACGTCATCGGTGAGCGCGAAAACGGCGCTGCCAGAGCCCGACATGCGCGGCGTTAATCCAAGATCACGCATCGATTGGCATAGCTCAGTGACGCGCGGTTCGATGGCCTGCGCGGCAAGCTGCATGTCGTTTTGGCCGTGATTCAACGCAAACATCGGTGCGTTAGACGCGGCGGAGTCTCGGGTCAAATTCGGATGCCGAAAAACAGATGCAGTCGAAACGGGCACGGCAGGATGCGCCAAAACGAGGTGTTGCAGCGGCAAAGTGACTGCACGCAGGTGCTCTCCGATGCCAGACACCAGCGCCGGCCGGCCAAACACAAAAAACGGAACATCCGCGCCGAGCTCGAGTGAAATCGACAGTAGGCGCTCACTTGAAAGCCTGCAGTTCCAGAGCCGAAGCAAACCCAAAAGCGTAGTCGCCGCATCCGAACTGCCTCCGCCCAGACCTGCGCCTTGGGGGATTCGTTTAGTCAATCGAACATCCGCGCCGAGCGCACAACCTGTTTCCGCCTGCAAAGCCCGCGCCGCGCGACACGCCAGATCGGTCTCCGCCGTGATCCCGACGGGCGGATCAAGCAAGCGAATTTCGCCATCGTCTCGAAGCCTTAACTCGACCGTGTCCGCCAACGAAATCGGCACAAACACAGATTCCAGCAGGTGGTAACCATCGGCACGGCGACCGGTGATGTGCAAAAACAAATTGAGTTTCGCGGGGGCTGGTAGCCGCAAAACAGATTTACTGCCCGGCGAATTCATCAATCACCCACCGCAATTCAGTATCCGTTTCCGGCGTGTAAACCCAGCGCATTCGGCGCGCGAAGTTTGGTGCCGTCTCAGTACGCGCACTCACCTCGATCAGCCAGCCCGCTTCGGTGAAACGCTGAAGCCGTGAAGTGGTGTCACGCTCAATGGCGTTTGCCGCGTTTGCTGCGGACGGCAGGCCTTGTAACCACGCCGAAAACTGCGCATCCGTGACGCGAATTTCGATGAACGATTGCAGCAGCTCCGACAAGCTCGCTGCGCTTCGTGTTGCGCCGTCTGCCATGGTCACCGTTGCCGATTGCGCGGTGGCGTCGATTCGGGCGAGCGGTGTCGAAGCGGGAGTGAAAAGCTCGAGCGTTTTCATTACGCCGCGTTGCTCGTAGCGAAATTGGCCGCTGGCCGTGGAATCGCTGCGTTTGGCGCTGAAACGGCCCGATGTGGTGAAGGATTGGAGGGGTTGGGCGATAACGGGCGTTGGCGTTACTGCGTTCTGCGCAGCGGATGTTTTCGACACTTGCGTGGCGCATCCATTGAGGGACAGCACGAGCAGTGTGGCCACCAGCAAGCCAACGCACCCAGACCCCCTCTCCTGCAGGCGGGAGAGGGTTGGGGTGAGGGTGGTCTGCGCAACAGAAAAGCGGTGGGCAGCCAGTCCTGCCCGCGCCACCACACCCTCATCCCCAGCCCTTCTCCCGCCTGCAGGAGAACGGAGCCAGATCATCGCATTTGTCAACCCACTCAGTCTCGGGAAGCACGGCAACATCTAAGGGTCCAGCCGCTGCATCGTCTTCTTCAATATCTCGCTATCGGGCTGCTTCACGAGCTGCGCGCGCCAGATCGTGCGGGCTTCGTCTTTGCGGCCTTGAGCCCAGAGCACCTCGCCCAAATGTGCAGCGATTTCACCGTCTTCAAACTTGGCGAGTGAGAGGCGCAAAAAACGCTCGGCCTCATCAAGCCGACCCTCGCGAAACGCGATCCAACCCATGCTGTCGAGAATCGCAGGGTCGTCGGGTGCGGCTTTGTGGGCTTTCTCAATCAGGGCACGCGCTTCGGGCAGTTTTTCGCCACGATCTGCAAGCGCGTAGCCCAGCGCGTTGTTGGCGTCGGGCCGATCTGGGGCGGCAGCGAGCACTTTCCGCAAACGTTTTTCTGATTCAGCTTGATCGCCAATTCGGTCGGCCAGCATCGCACTTTCATAGAGCAAATCCATGTCTTTTTCATCGGCCGCGATGGCACGGTCGAGCGAAGCCAGTGCTTTCACGTTGTCACCCGCTTCGCGCCAAATGATCGATTCGGTTTGTGCGTAGGTCGATTTTTCGCGCGGCGTGGTGGGCGTGAGCGTTTGCAAATGGCTCAAAGCCTGCAGCGTTCGCTTGTCGCTGGCAAGCGCGCCAGCAAGCCGCAATTGGGATTCCCAGTAGCGATCACCGTTACCCGTTTTTTGCACCTTGGCGTAGCGCTCAGCGGCTTCCGCCCAGCGTTTGCGGGCTTCGGAAATGCGCCCCAAGTAGTAGCGAATCGCGCCCACGTCGCCGCGCTCTTCGGCGATGGCGGCGTTAAATTCCGTCTCGGCCGTTTCCCAGTCTTGGGCAGAAAAAGCGGCCAAGGTGGCCGAGAGTTTCATCTCTTCGCCGTCTTCGGTGCCGTCGTCGCTTAAATCCAAAAAGAGTTTTCGTGCTTCGGCGAATTTGCCGTCGTCGAATTTTGCGCGTGCCAACATCAATTTGAGTTCGCGCGACTCTGAGTTTGCCGCCACGGCATCTTCGAGCACTTTGAGCGAATCCGCGCCCGCTTTACCGCTGCGCCGCGACGTCGCTTTCTCATCGCTCGCCTGCAGTAATCGGGCTTTCACCGCCACCGCCTGCGGCCAATTCGGCTTGATCGCGAGCGCTCGATCAATCGAGATCAGCGCGTCGTTAATGCGAGAGTAATCTGTGCCGGTGCTGGCAATGGAGAGCGCGTAATGCGATTCGGCCAGATCAGGCTGCGTTTCGGTGAACACACTGGCCATGCGCACCGCGAAATCACGATTTTTGTGTTGCGCAATTTGTCGCGATAAATCGAGGATCGCTGCGCCGCGCATGTCAGCGGGAAACGCAACCGCGTTCGACACCGCTTTCAGCGCGCCGACTTCATCATTACTGTTGAGCGCCAATGCCAACGCGATTTGATTGGCGCGTGGCGAGGCGGAATCGCTCGCTTGCCAAATGGCCACAATTTCTTTGGCCTCATCCGAACGCCGCGCGCGAAGCAACAACTCAACCGCACGCTCCGAGACTTTCGCATCGCGACTTCGCCGCGCCATTTCCGAATACGTGGCGGCGGCGGTCGCCAAATCGCCTTCTTGCAATGCAAATTCAGCAGCGAGCACGCCCAACACAATGGCGCGGTCGTTGAGTGCCGTTTGCGCAACGGCTAGCGGGCTGCAAATCAATGCAGCACCAGCCACGAGCGGCGCGACGGCGCGCTGCAAAACGCCACGTGAATTCAGAGCAAAACGAAACGTCGGAAAATCAGTTTTCATAGCGGCGAGCATACACTTCTCGATTCGAGCGCACGCCGCGCAGATTCGTTCCCCAGATTCGTTTTTCATGCCTGAACTTCCCGAAGTAGAGACCGTTCGTCGCGGACTCAGCGCTGCCACGGTGGGCGCAAAAATTGTCGACGTGACGGTACGTGATCGACGTTTGCGTTGGGCGATTGCGAAGGATTTCGAAGCGATTTTGTCGGGACAAACGATTGAGCTTATCGAGCGGCGCAGCAAATATTTGCTGTTTCGGTTGACCGACAAAACGCTGCTTGCGCACTTGGGAATGACGGGCAGTTTTGTCGCGCTGCCCACGGTGAATTTGCCCGCCGTGAAGGCCCACGATCACGTCGACTTCACGCTTGATTCGGGCATCACGATTCGCTACAACGACCCGCGACGATTTGGTTCGATGCACGTGTTTTCAAGCGACGACGCAGCGCAGCCGCTTCTAAAAATACTCGGCCCCGAGCCGCTCACCGACGCGCTCACCGGCCAGCACCTCTTCGAGGCCACGCGCCGCCGAAGTTGCGCGGTAAAGCTCGCGCTGATGGACAACAGCGTTGTGGTGGGTGTCGGCAACATCTACGCCAATGAATCTCTGTTTCGCGCTGGCATTCACCCCAGCCGCGCCGCCAATCGGGTGTCACTCAAACGCTATGAATTGCTCGCCGCCGAAATCAAAATCGTGCTCGCTGAGGCCATCAATGCGGGGGGCTCCACCCTTCGCGATTTCGTCAACACCAGCGGCGAACCTGGCTATTTTCAGCTCGACTATTTTGTGTACGGACGAGACGGTGAGCCCTGCAAGCGCTGTGGAGCCACGCTCAAACTCAGCCGACACGGCGGGCGGGCGACGGTGCATTGTTTAACGTGTCAGCGATAGATGAATGAAAATCGGCAATGGCTTTATTGTTAAAGGCCAATAAAAATAAAGAGATTGAAGAAATTTCAATAGTTATTGAAAAGTAATATAACCAACGTGTAGCCCATATCAAAAAAGACGTTTGATAATAAAGTTACCTAATTTTCTACGGGGCTTTAGGAATGAGTGTTGTCATCCTGAGCGGAGCGAAGGATCAATACGCGCACAGAGATCGCCCGAGCGAGCGGGAAAGTACGCACACTGATGTTTCGCTCCGCTCAACATGACAACGCCCCAAAAGCAGCTCAATCTGATTCAAGCCGCATCAGGCAACGGCAACGCCGTCGCAAATTTGCCTCGCTTCGTGGCAAACCGAGTCCGCACATTTCGCACATTATTCGCTGCGGAAAACACTCGCTGCACCAGCGCGTTGTACTGCGTCATGCCCGTCAACGCCAACACCAGCGTGAAGTCCACGCTCGGTGCGGTTCGATAGCACTGCTGGATTTCCGGCGCGATGATGGCTAGCTTTTCGAACGCGTCGAAGGCTTCGGCGTGTTGATCCGACAAGGTAATTTCCGTGATCGCGATGAGCACGTCGCGAATTTTCTCGGGCGACAAAATCGCCACGTTTCGTTCGATCACGCCCGAATCGGTGAGCGCTCGAACACGGCGCAGCGTTGTGGCGGGCGACGCGAACACGCGCTCGGCCAGCGCTTGGTTGGTCAGCCCGGAATCGCACTGCAGCGCGGTGAGAATTCGAAGGTCGAGTTCGTCGAATGAATTCATTGCTTAAATTTACTTATTTTTTGAACTAATCTAGCGTTGCAACGCGCTAGTGAAATTATCTTTCATATCAAACCGCAATTTTGCAGCACTCGTCATCGTTTCGTGAATAAGCTTCACCCATTGAAATGAACAAAGACGGCGTCACTCGCCACGCCGTCATTCCCGCGCAGGCGGGAATCCATGGTGGTTGAGGAGAAATGCGCCCTTGGGGCACAACTCTTACGCCACGATGGATTCCCGCCTGCGCGGGAATGACAACCGTGGGCAGTGATCGCTCTTTCGGACGCGTAGCGAACCGGCCGGAGAAAGAAACACCATGTGCGGAATTGTCGGCGCGGTCGCGTCACGAAACATCACCCCGATCCTCGTTGAAGGGCTCAAACGGCTTGAATACCGCGGCTACGATTCCTGCGGCGTGGCCGTGCATTCCGGCGGCGCTCTAAAGCGCGCTCGGAGCGTGAGCCGCGTGGCGGAGCTTGATCGCGAAGTGCTCGACACGAAACTCGAAGGCTTCACCGGCATCGCACACACTCGCTGGGCAACCCACGGCGCACCCGCCGTTCGAAACGCGCATCCGCATTTCAGCCGTGATCCCGAGGCTGCGCGGATCGCGCTCGTTCACAACGGCATCATTGAAAACCATGATGAACTCCGGGGCGAACTCAAAGCCCGTGGCTACAGCTTTGAGAGCCAAACCGATACCGAAGTGATCGTGCACTTGATCGATTATTTGTACGACGGAGATTTGTTTGCCGCCGTTCAAAGCGCGGTGAAACGGCTGCACGGCGCTTATGCAATTGCGGCAATATGTCGCGACGAACCGCATCGCGTCGTCGGCGCACGCGCCGGTTCGCCGCTGATCGTGGGCGTGGGTAAAGGCGAAAACTTTTTGGCGAGCGATGCGATGGCGCTAGCCGGTGTGACCGATCAAATCATCTACCTTGAAGAAGGTGATGTGATCGACGTGCAGCTCGGTCGGGTGTGGATTTACGATGCAGCGGGCCGAGAGCAAAGCAGCGCTGAGCGCCCCGTGAAAACGGTGCTCGCGCATTCCGGCGCGGTGGAGCTTGGCCCATATCGACACTACATGCAAAAGGAGATTTTCGAGCAGCCGCGTGCCATTGGCGACACGCTGCAAGGCGTTGAAGGCATCGTGCCCGATCTCTTCGGAGACAACGCGGCGTCGGTGTTTTCGAGGATCGACAACGTGCTCATCTTGGCCTGCGGCACGAGCTACTACTCGGGGCTCACCGCAAAATATTGGTTAGAGGCGATTGCAAAAATCCCTTGCAACGTTGAAGTGGCGAGCGAATATCGCTACCGCGATAGCGTACCCAATCCGAACACGCTCGTCGTCACCATCTCGCAGTCGGGCGAAACGGCCGACACCTTGGCAGCGCTTAAACACGCCAAATCACTCGGCATGCAGCACACGCTAACGATTTGCAACGTAGCAACGAGCGCCATGGTGCGAGAGTGTGCGCTGCACTACATCACCCGCGCTGGCGTTGAAATCGGAGTCGCGTCGACCAAAGCTTTTACAACGCAACTCGCTGGATTATTTCTACTCACGCTGACCCTCGCCAAGCAACGCGGTCATCTCTCGCGAGAGGGCGAACTCGAGCACCTCAAAGCGCTCCGCCACTTGCCCACCGCGCTGCAAGCCGTGTTGGCACTTGAACCGCAAGTCATCGCCTGGGCGCAAGAGTTTTCGCGCAAAGAAAACTCACTCTTTTTAGGGCGCGGACTGCACTATCCCATCGCGCTAGAGGGCGCGCTAAAGCTCAAAGAAATCAGCTACATCCACGCCGAAGCCTACCCTGCGGGCGAGCTCAAGCATGGTCCTTTGGCCTTGGTGACCGACGCCATGCCCGTCGTCGTGGTCGCCCCCAACGACAGTCTGATCGAAAAACTCAAAAGCAATTTGCAAGAAGTGCGGGCGCGTGGCGGAGAGCTCTTTGTGTTCGCCGACGGCGATAGCGCGATCAGCAACAGCGAAGGCGTACACGTGATTCGGATGCCCGAGCATTACGGCGTGCTCTCGCCCATTCTGCACGTCGTGCCGCTACAGCTTTTGGCGTATCACACCGCTACGGCGCGGGGTACTGATGTGGACAAACCGCGCAATTTGGCAAAGAGTGTGACGGTGGAGTGACCGTAGCGTCGTCGAAGCCGCTCGCGCCCGTTGGTTTGGATAAACAAGCCAAAACAATTCAGAATCGTCTACATCGGGTGTAGCATAAGGGGTGAATGCGAATCGGCACAACGACACGGTGAGCTAAACAGTTGCGGTCATCGTTTTGCCCTCGCGTAACCTGACGCTTTGCGTCCCAACAGTCATCGGGGGAAATCGTATGAGATCATTTTTCCGGCGGGTGATGCAATCACTACGTCACGTTTTCGTCGGCTGCGCGCTTGTTGTGATGTCGCAATCCAGCGCAACATTTGCCGCCGCAATCATCATTGACAATTTCTCCGGTACGTTGGGTATCGGAGGGCGCACTTTCTCCGGAAACCAATTCGGCGGCATGGGCAGCGCGCCCACGTTCGTAGAGGCCGGCGGCGTGGGCACGATTTCGCTCGCGCCGGTGAATTCGATCGTTTCGGGGTCGCTCATTTACGCACCGGCATCGGGCACGGTCGATTTGACCGGCGGCGGCACCAACACTCAATTTCTCATTGAATACTCTGACGTGGTGTCGCAGTCGGGCGTGGACGGCACCCAAGTCTCGAATCTTTTCATTACGATCAACACGACCTCTGGCCAGCGAACTGCGTCGTTCGGTGTTGCCGACGGTCAATCCAACATGGCCTTACCGTTTACGAGCTTCACAGGCAGCGGAAATCTCACCGCCGTCACCTCGGTTGTGCTGGGCTTCTTCTCTGTTAGCAACACGCTCGACGGCACGGTTGGCATTGATCGAGTTTGGGTCAGTCCACCCGCTGGAGCAGTTCCCACACCGCCCGTTGCATCCATCACGGGAATAACCCCCTCGCCGACCGCATCCGCAACCATCAATTTTCGACTGTCGTTTTTTAACAATACGTCCCCACCGCCCACCGTTACCGGCCTGACCAACTCCGACATCACACTATCGGGCACGGCGGGCGCAACAACCGTCAACGTCACTGGCTCAGGCTCGGTCTACAACATTGCCGTGACGGGGATGACGACCTCGGGCACCGTGATTGCGACCTTAGGTGCCAACACGGTACAAGACCTGTTTTCGCAAAGCAATACTGGCGCTTCGGTTAGCCCAACGGTGAACTACGTGATTCCGCCAACCTTCACTAACGGCCCACCGCCGAACACCGCAACCATCGGAGCGGCGTACGGCCCCTTTACCTACACCGCCTCGGGTGGCACACCCATTACTTTTTCAACGTTCAGCGGCTCGCTTCCGACGGGCCTGACGATGAGTGCAGCGGGGGCCATCACGGGCACACCCACAACGATTGGAAACTTTAGTGGCGTT
>JAAFHR010000073.1 GCA_013298455.1 Betaproteobacteria bacterium
CGCCGCCCGAGAGCTCAACGATTTGTGCAACCTTGATCGGCTGCGCCATTGCAGCGACCGACGCGAACACCGCCGCGCCAATCGTTGCTGCTTTGATGAATGAATGCTTCATGCTTCCTCCTGTTTGAAATGATCAATAAAACGCGAAAAACTACTGTGTAACCAAACTCTAACGACTAGCAAAACACCCCGATGACGGGGTTAGCCCTTAGCTGCGTGCGCGCCACCGCCCAAAAACAATCGATTCAGATTCGGGTCGGTCAACAACTCCGCCGCCGGGCGATCCACCGCCAAGCGTCCCATTTCAAGCGCCAGCGCACGATCCGAATACTTGAGCGCGGTGCGAACATTTTGCTCAACCATCAACACGCTCTTGCCCGATTGCGCCAATTGCTTGAGCAGGTTCATCACGTCTTGCACGACGATGGGTGCAAGCCCGATTGACGGCTCATCAATTAGCAGCACCTCCGGTTTGACGAGCAACGCTCGCCCTACTTCGAGCTGCTTTTGCTCACCGCCCGACAGCGATGCAGCACGTTGATCAATCCGCTGCAATAGGCGCGGAAAGAGCTGCATGACCTCTTCGATGCGATCTTTCAACACGCTTCTCGGCAGATGCAGACCACCCAATTCAAGGTTATGTAGCACCGACAGTGAACCAAACAAATTGCGACCCTGCGGCACAAAGGCCATGCCCTGCGACAAGAGCTGTCGCGGCGTGCGTCCGTTAATCACTTCGCCGTTAAACCGCACTTCGCCGGAGCGCGGTGTGAGCATGCCAAAAAGCGTTTTCAGTACTGTTGATTTGCCCGCGCCATTGGGGCCAATCAAAAGCGTGATTTCGCCGCGCCGGGCGTCGAGTGTGAGCTCGTTCAAAATCGTCAGATGCGTGTAACCGGCCACGACCTTGTCGAACTCGATCATGCTGTTGCTTGAGTTAGTTGCCAAGGTAGGCCTCCAGAACGGCACGATTGCCTTGGATTTCAGCGGGCGTACCTACAGCCAAGACTTTGCCCTCAACCATACACACCACTCGGTGACACAGCTTCATCACGAAATCCATGTTGTGCTCGATCACCACGAAGCTGCCGCCTTGCTTTTGATTGAGCGTGACGAGCAATTCCCGCAGTCCGTCAACCAATGACGGGTTCACACCCGCGCAAGGCTCATCGAGCAACACCAGCCGAGGCTTCGGCATAAACGCCATCGCGATATCGACGAGTTTTTGTTGGCCGTAAGAGAGCGAACCTGCGGGCAAATCAGCGACGTGCCCCAAGCGAAAGAGCTCGATCATTTCATCAGCACGCTCACCCACACCATTGTCGCTAGCGGCCAATGCCCGCCCCCAAAATGAGCCGGTGAATTCTTGTGCGGCTACGATTAAATTGTCTCGAAGTGTGAGCTTGCCAAACACCTGCAAGTTTTGAAACGTACGGCCAATACCCAAACGAGACATCGCGAGCGGGCTCAAGCCCGAAATGTCTTTTCCGTCGAACGCCACTTGCCCGCTGTTGGGTTTGATTTGCCCCAAGATCGAATTGAAAAGCGTTGTCTTTCCCGAACCGTTCGGTCCGATCACGCCCAAAATTTCGCCCGGCTCAACGGTGAAACTGACGCCATCAACGGCCTGAATCGCGCCGTAGGATTTCTTGATGTCTTTGACTGTCAGTAGGCTCATTGTGCGGCCTCTTTGAGCTTAGCGTCGCGCTTCGATTTAGCGAGCTGCAATGTGGATTTGAGCGACAACAAACCACCGGGCAAATAGATCATCATCAACACCACCGCGAAACCAAAGATCGCGAGATACCAGTCCTTCGCAAAACGCAAATACTCCGGCAGCAGCAGCGCAATGGCTGACCCCAGCACCGGGCCGTAAAACTTCCCCGAACCGCCGACGACCACCATCAACAAAAACAGCAATGAGTTGGCCACGCCAAAGGGCGACGGATCGATAAAGTTCACCAGCGGCGCAAACAGCGCGCCCGCAACGCCTGCATACGCTGCGCCAATCGCAAACGACATCAACGTGTACGCCGTGATGTTCACACCCGTACTTTCAGCGCGAATCGGGTTATCTCGAAGCGCCGCAAAGGCTCGCCCCCAAGGGGATCGGAGTAGAAACGCTAAGAGCGCAGCGCTCACCAAGGTGACAACCAGCACCAAGTAATAGAACGCCAGATTGCCGTTGAGCGACAGGCCAAAGAACTCGGGTCGCTTGATGTTTTGGATGCCGAATGTGCCGCCCGTTAACCACTCTTCATTTCGGAAAAACAGGATGAGCAACAAATTGAATCCGAGCGTTGCGAAGCCCAAGTAGTGGAGCTGAACACGAAGCGCTGGGAAGCCGATCAGCAGACCCAGCACAAAACAAATCGCAATGGCGAGCGGTGCAGCGAACCAAAAGCTAACGCCCGCCTTCATCGCGATAGCAACCGTGTAGGCGCCAACGCCCATGAAGCCCGCATGCGCCAACGATTTCAGGCCGGCGTAGCCGACTGTCAAATTGAGTCCGAGCGCCGCGATGATGTAGACGAGCCACAGCGTGAGCAAGTAGAGCCCGTAGGTTTTGAGCATCGTTGGTGCGATCGCTAGTGCGGCGATCGCAACCAACAGTGCGATGAGGTGCTGCTTACTGAGCGTCATACTTTGCGCTCCTGTGGCGTACCGAGCAAACCATCGGGTTTCACCAAAATCACCGCCAAAAAGAGCACCAGGGCAACGCCATCTTTGTACGATGGCGAGATGTAAGCGCCCGCAAAGTTTTCCAAAACACCGACCAGCACTCCGCCAAGGAGTGCCCCACGTGGGTTATTGAATCCACCGATGATCGCAGCGAAAAACGCTTTGAGACCGATGTTGTCACCCATGTCAAATTTCGCAAGATACGCGGGTGTGATGAGTAGCGCGGTCACCGTCACAAGAATCGCGTTAATCACAAAGGTGTAAGAAATCATGCGTCCGACGTTGATGCCCAGCGCCTCAGCGGCAAAGGTGTTTTGCGCGACTGCTTGCATCGCCCGGCCAGTGATTGTTTTGTTGAGGAATAGCTGTAAGCCAATCACCATCAGGCCGGCAACGATGAGCGCTCCAACGTCGGTGTAGGAAATCGTCACACCGCCAACGCGAAACACTTCTTCGCTGAAGAGGTAGGGAAACGGATGCGGCTCGGCGCTGTAGCCCGCTTTCACCAACGATTTCAGGCCAATCGATAAACCAAGCGTTGCCACGACGAGCGCAATCACACCGTGTGAACGCATCGGATCGACCACGCCCTTTTTGAACCCGAAGCCGAGCACCACAATCGACACCGCCATCGCTACAAAAAACGCGAGCCACAGCGGCGCGCCCAAGCCCATGGCGATAATCATTGCAAAGGCGGGCAACATCACAAATTCGCCCTGCGCGAAATTGATGGTGCCTGCAGCTTGCCACAAGAGTGTGAACCCGAGCGCTGCCATCGCGTAGATCGCGCCCGTTGCAACGCCCGAAATCAGTAGTTGAATCGCGTCGGTCATGCCGCCACCGCGTTCATTGACGGCGCGAAAGCGACGCTTGTTTTGGTGCGCGGCACGCCGCTGCGGCTCGTTTGCCCAGCGCACCACTGCGCACTTCGCCACGCGCGGCGTGCTACGTCCACGCTTGGCATTTGTTGGTAATCATCATTAAACACTTCAAAGCTCCAATCGCCCACATAGCCCGATTTCACGATCATGGAAATCATTCGCGAAAGCTCCGCGCTGTGCACACCTTCACCCGGAAACACACGCAGATGCCGCGCTGTTTCGATTCGCTCTTCGGGCGTGCGCACCGCTTTCCACAGAAAATCTGACAGCTGCACAAAGGCAATGCCATCGCCCGAAATGAGCGCTAACGCATCGAAATCAGTGCCGTTTAGCCCGCAATTGGCGAGCACATGAAAGCTATCGATGCACACGCCCAAGTTCACGCAGTCGGCACGCTGAACAATATCCCACGACACTTCAAAGTCGCTGACATGCCGCCCCCATGAGAGCGCCTCAAAGCCCACGGTCAACCCAAGCGGTGTCGCCAAGAGCGCCACTTTTCGCAGATCACTCGCAATGTGGTCAAGGTCGCCCGAAGCATGCGCCGACGTCGATGAGCAAATCAACAAGCGCTCTGCACGGACTGCTTCACACACACGAAGCATCGATTTAACCGTGTCCATCTTGTAATCATGAAGGGCACCAGAGAGCCCTTCAAAGTCACGCATCACTTGAATCGCATTGACCTTCAGACCCGACTGACGAACTTCGTTAATCGCTGCGGCGTAACCATCGGGGTGTCCGACCAAATCCTTCGCCCACAGCGTAATTTGCGTGAACCCCGCCGCAAAGGCCGCATCGAGCTTCGCTTCGAGCGAACCCGCGAGTGTGACGGTGTCCATTGAGAACTGGGCTGCGTTCATGATGCGAGTTGGCTCCTCACAAACTCAAACGATGTGCCGCCCAAGTACGCCACAGCACCTCGATCGCTGCTGTGCACGGCGTCGCCTTCGACGAACTTCACGCCGCGCGACTTGAGCGTCTCGACCAACGCGGGCACGTCGGCTGTGCCGATCCCTAAGCGAGAAAGCTTCTCATCCCAATCGATCATTACCGACGATTGCGGTGGCTCCACGAGCTGCAAGAAAAACTTTCCGCAAGGGCTCTCCAGCACCGAACCATTCGGGAGTACACCAAAGTATTCGCCGTCAGGCGATTTAGCAAGCGGCCGAAACGCAAAGAGATCCGCGTAGAACTCCATCCACTCACGGGTTCTGCCCTCTTCAATCGATTGAACAACGCCAAAGAAATGCATGCCGCCCAGCGCCGTCGCTGGCAGCACCGCGTCTGGGATGCGCTTAAAGTCAACGTCATAGATCGAGAATTCATCGTAACGATCTACAAAGTAAATCACCGTGTCACCCACGCCGCGAATCCCGGGGATCGAGAGCTCCATCGCCCCCACTCGCGGCGGGTGAGGCCAAGCGCCACGTGCCACACAGGCCGTGTACGCAGCCGCCGCGTCCTTCACCCGAAGGGCGATTGCTTTGAGTCTTGGCGCGTTGCCCTCGATGGCACCCACGGCGTCGGCATCCGCATTCACGATCACGTTCATGCTGCCTTGCTGGTAGCGCATGACGGCTCGAGATCGATGTGCGGCACTCGCAACGAAGCCGAGTTGACCCAGCGCACGTCCAAACGCTCGCGGATCACGAGTGACGTATTCAACGTACTCGATGCCATCAAGCTGAAGCGGGTTTGAGATTTCGCGCATGCGGTGAGGTATCGGTGGGGTATCGGTTGGACGGTGGGTTCGCTAGAACCGTCAGAAAAATTGTGCGATTAACGAACTAATGTGCGATAATAGAACAACAGATATCGCTTGTCAACGCACAAACTGACAGCATTCCCCACGTAACGGCGATCTTTTTTCACGTCAAGCCCATGAACGCCACATCGCTACCAACCGCTGAGATCAACAAAGCCGACATGATTGACGGCCTTCGCAAAGGCCTCGAAGTGATCTGCGCATTTGATGATTCAACGCCTAAGCTGACGCAAAGCGAATTGGCGCAACGGCTTGACTTAAGCCGCGCAGCGGCACGCCGTTACTTGATGACGCTAACCGCGCTAGGCTACATGGCGAGCGACGGGCGATCGTTTTGGCTCACGCCTAAAGTGATGCGGCTAGGGCAATCGTTTTTGGCGTCGTCACGATTGCCGCAGACCGTGCTGCCAGTGCTTCAGAAGCTCACCGCAGAGCTCGGCGAGTCAACCAACCTATCGGTGATCGAGGGCGCAGAGGCGGTTTATCTGTGCCGCGCCATCGCGCCACGGCTGGTAAGCACCTCGCTCGAACCCGGCACGCGAATTCCAGTCTACGCGGCTACCGCCGGGCGGCTCTTGTTGAGCTTTTTGCCCGACGCTGAGCTCGATTCGACGCTTGCGTCGCTAAAGATCGAACGCCATTGCCCCACCACCGAAACCAGTATCAAAGCGCTCAAAAAGGCCATCGTCGCCATGCGCTCGCAAGGCTACGGGGTGACCGAGAATCAATTCGAATTGGGACTGCGGGGTATCTCGGTGCCGCTCATCGATGAGACGGGTCGCGCGGTTGCGGCGATCAGCGTATCGATGAACACGGCAGCCATGACACCGGCGCAAGCGGTAAAGCTCTGCGTACCTGCGATGCGCGAGGCGGCGTTGGGGTTGCGGTCACTTCTGTAGTACAGCAGCGCCCTCTTTTCGCGAGAGAGGGCTGGAGAGAGTGGGAGGGTGATTCGAAACGCCCAGTGGACTGGCTGGGCTACGGCCCCCCACTCCCCTAACCGCCATGCCGCAGGACGCAGCCCCCGAGCGATGAAACATCCGAGCTGGCCTCGATCGACTAGCAGCGACGCATCGCCTTTCGCTTTTGACGCAGATTACGCTGATTACGCTGATTGCCGCAGATTATTCACATCAATGCCGCGATTGAGCAAAAAATAATCTGCGCTCATCTGCGCAATCAGCGCAATCTGCGTCAAAAATTCGGTCGGTTTTGGCGTTGTTTCACTTTAACCCCTCTACTTCCGGGGGAGAGAAGGATAAAACCCTACAACGAACTAAAAAACTCTAAACAATGCCGCAAAAACTCCGCAGGCTGCTCCACAACACTGATGTGCGCCGCGTCAAGAGATACGAGTTTCGAGCCGCGAATCGATGCGTGAATGTCGTCTGACCATGCAGGGATGGTTGAGATGTCGCGCGTGCCCGCAATGACTAACGCGGGGCAACTGATGCTCGTGTTGCTGCGCCGAAAATCGATGGTCGAAATCGCGGCACAGCTTCGGCTGTAGGCCGTCGGTTCGTTGGCGAGCAGGATGCTAGTGACACGTTCAAGCACCTGGGGATTGGCAGCTCGAAATTCGGGCGTGAACCAGCGAGTCGTCGCCAGCTCAATAATGGCAGCCATTCCCTTGGATTGCACGGTGTCAATGCGACCGCGCCATTGCGCTTGCGCGGCATCGTCATAGCGCATCGCGCTATTGGCAACAACGATGCTTTTCACCAGATGCGGATAGCGCGCGGCGAGCGCTTGCGCCACCATGCCGCCCATCGATAGGCCAACAAAATGCACAGGCCCGCCGCCCTTCGAAAACACTTCGCGAATGATCAGCGCAGCAGCATCATCGACGAGTGCATCAATGCTGTAATCGGTCGTTGATTTTTCGGATGCGCCTTGCCCTCGATGGTCATAGGCGATCACGTTGAACTGCTTGGCGAGATCGGGCACGATGCCGTCCCACATGGTGTGATTGAAACCGAGCGCGTGGCTGAGTACCACCGTGGGTTTGGTCGAGCTCACCGTACCAGTGCGAACCACGTGCAGTGCGGGCGGCATGGCGCCTTGAGATTTGAGGATGTCAGCGATCACATGCATCGCCGTGTTGGCCGCAGGTACTCCGCAATAGATCGCGCCTTGGAACACGATTTCCTTGATCGTGTCGAGCGTGAGCGCTGTGTCGTTGGTTGAGGTGAGTGCAGATTTCGCATGCAGGCCGAACTCCTCGTAGCGCCCCATGCCAAGCGTCATCGCGAGCACCAACATGCGGCGCGTTTTGTCATCAATTGCACCAGCGTGATTGCGCCCCCACACCTCGCTCCATGCGTGGCGAGTGATAAGCATTTGAAACTCCGCAGTGAGCGCATTGGCTTCACCCAAGGATTTATCGACCCACGCATCGCCCAAGATGCGACGGCGGTTAATCATTCCAGCTTCGAAGGCGTTCATAGTATTTGTTGGCTCGGTTCAAAAATAGGTTTCCGCGTTGTCACCATGAGCGTGAGCGAAGGACCAGATGGCGGCGCGCGGTGCTGACCAATAATTCGCCGCAGACGAAAACAGATGCAGCGAAGAAATCCGTGTTCCCCAGTGTTTACAAGGGTGACATTAAAAGGCGTGTGAATTTTTTAGCCCATACTCGGTGTTTAGTTCTTGAAGTACGGCATCTACGTGGGTGCCGGCGAATCTAGCTGCCTCAGCCATTGAGAATGCGCTGTCAAGCGCGGCTCGGTCAACTGCCGCAAAGCGTTTGGGATCAGCGTCCAACGCGTCAATCAATGCGCTTTGCAACTGCCCGCCTTCGGCATGCGCCCTCGCAGCCGCAGTTTCCACTAAAGCATGCGATTGTGACTTACCCAATGCGCGAGCGATCACAACGGCAGCGGCCTCCGCAAACACCATCCCGCGCTGCTCAGCCACGTTTCGAAGCATTCGCTCGGGGAAGCACTGCAACGAATTGAGCGTATTGGCCATCGCGGTGCACGCACTCAACACCGACGTGCAAAGCCCCGCCCATTCGGCAAGCTCGGCCTGCCAATTTCCCAGCCCTCGCTCGTGCTCCTGCGGCATGGCTGAGAGCAGCGCGGCCATTCGATGCGGTGCCCGAAGCGCTGCTGCCAACACGATCATCGCGCCTACGGGGTTTCGTTTGTGTGGCATCGCCGACGAACCGCCGCGCCCGCTGGCTGCGCCTTCCGCAACTTCAGCGATTTCGCTCTGCCCCATGAGCGACAGATCACGTGCGACTTTACCCAAACTGCCCGACAGAATCGCCAGCTCGCTGCCCAATCGCAACCACCGATCTCGCCCTGTGTGCCACGCGGTTGCGGGATTGGCGAGTTTGAGCTCGGTCGCCATCTTTCGCGCAACCTCTGCACCTCGCTCGCCAAGCGTTGCACGCGTACCAACCGCCCCGCCGAGCTGCAAACAAAGCGCATGCGGCGCGAGCTCCCGAAGCGCCCACTGTGATCGAGCGATGGGCGCGAGCCATTGCGCGCATTTCAAGCCAAAGCTCGTCACCTGCGCCGCTTGCATTAGCGTTCTGGCCAGGACTGGCGTGTTTTGATGCACCCCCGCGAGCCGCGCCAGTGTCGAACGAATCGAGCTCAACTCGAAATCAATCGCGACGAGCAAACGTCGTGTGCAGAGCACCATCGCGGTGTCAATCACATCCTGCGATGTTGCGCCCCAATGCACGTAACGTGCGGCTTCAGGGCTTACTTTTGCAACCGATTCGGTGAGTGATTTCACCAACGGAATCGCGAGTGAGCCCGCATTGCCGCTTGCAGCCACAATGGCGTCTACGTCGTGCAACTCAACGTTGCACTGAGCAGCAATCGCTTCACTCGCTCCGCGAGGAATCAAGGCCACCTCGGACGACGCTCTCGCCAGCGCCGCCTCGAAATCGAGCATCGCCTGCGCAAACGCAACACTACCGAAGCCGTCTATGGCTTCGGGCGTGGCAAGAAAGGATTCGAACGGGGAGCTCAAGTGGTTCGATCGACGATGTTTACGGCGTTGTGTTGTGGTTCAATAAAAACGTTAACGATAATCGAAGAACACGGTTTCGTTCGCGCCCTGCAGTCGCACATCCCATTGCATCTGATCGAGCTCGACCCGCTTCGCAACCAACGTGTCGCGGCGATCATCAGGAATTTGCGACCACAGCTCACCGCTGCCAGCATGGGCAAACACTGCCGTGAAGTAGTGGTTCAACAATCCACGCGCAAAAACGCAAACGTAGGCGAGCGGTGCGCCATCAAGGGCACTGGGTAGCTGTACCTCGAAGCGCCCGTCTGGGTCGGTCGGCACTCTGAGCATACCGGCGTCAGACAGAGCCACATCCGGTCGCCAAAATTCAAGCATGGCATCGCTAACGGGAGCACCGCTGCCATCAAACACTCGTCCGGAAAGACTCACTGCAGGCGCTTTGGCGGACGCCTCGAAAGCCCACTTTAGTCCTTCGTGAAAAAACGGACCAATCGTTTGGTTTGTCGTGAAGCTGTTGTGCGCTGTCATCACTTAGTCCTCAAATGCCCGTGGGCGTGCCTTGGCGGCCACGGAGCACGATGTCAAACACGAAACCTAGCGACACGCCACTTACCGTCTCGTCGATGCTGAATTTCGACACCAAACGCTGACGGGCTGACTCGTCGGCAATGCTGTTGAAAATCGGGTCAAACGGAAACAGCGGATCATCAGGAAAATACATCTGCGTGATCAAGCGCTGAGCGTAGACGTTGCCAAACAACGAAAAATGAATGTGTGCGGGCCGCCACGCGTTGTGATGATTGCCCCACGGATAGGCGCCCGGTTTGATCGTCTTGAACGCGTAGCGACCGTCGCTATCGGTGAGCACTTTGCCGAAGCCCGGAAAGTTGGGATCAAGCGGCGCGTCGTGATCGTCTTTGTGATGCGCGTAGCGACCGGCGGCATTGCACTGCCACACCTCGATCAGGCTGTCGCTCACGGGTTTGCCGCCTTCATCAACAACACGGCCCGACACCGTGATGGCTTGCCCCAGCGGCGCGGCTTGGCCGTGCGCCGTTAAATCGGCGTCAAGCGCAGTGAGCGGGCGCGTCAGTCGCACCGCCTGCCGCGTTGCAGCGCCGCCTTGTACGGCGAGCCGCGGTTGATGCGGGCCGCGCGCTAGCGTTGATTTGTAAGGCGGGTGCACGTTGTCGGGCAGATGACCCGGCGGGGGCGCAAAAAAACGCATGATCGAACTCGCTTTGCAGTGATTAGCGCACGTCGTTCTGCGCTTCAGCGATCAATTATGCGATTGGCAGGACGCGTTGTGCTGTCAGCGCGTGGAGGGCGGCCTCGTTGGCCTCGTTCCTAAACAGCTCGGTTCGCACACTTCGCAATTAGCTCGCAAGTTGCTCGCACAAAAATTCACGCAGCGTCTGCTCGCTCACATCACGCGCCATGTAGGCCGACCCCAAGGCCTTGAGCAGAATCAATGCAATCGTGCCCCCCGCATTTTTTTTGTCACGTTGCATGTGAGCGATCATCGCGTCGGCGCTGACTTTGGGCGGTTTCGTGGGAAGCTGAAACGCAGAGAGAATTTTGACGA
>JAAFHR010000074.1 GCA_013298455.1 Betaproteobacteria bacterium
CGTGTCGGTCCAGGCCACGCCCGTGGCTGCCGCTGCGCCGGCGTTGGTGATCGTCACCGTGTAGCTGGTGCTCTGACCCGGCACGACGTTGTTGACGCCGTTGCTCTTGGTGATCGTTAGGGCGGGAGAGACTACGGTGTCAGTGTCATCACTCGTGCAGTTGGCCGGTGTGCTCGGGTTGGCCGCTGTACAGCCGCCACCGCCGATGTTGACTCGGTTGACGGTGCTCGTGCCCGCAGCCCCCGTGACCGTGGCGACGACGCTGTAGGTGACGCTGCCACCGGCGGCGATGCTGATGCCCGTGCAGGTCAGTCCGGTGCAGGTGCCCAAGACGCTTCCGGCTCCCGTGGCCGTACCCACGGTGACCGTGGTGGCGCTGAGACCAGTCACCGTCACATCGGTGAGGCTCACGCCCGTGGCGATGCCCGTGCCATTGTTGGTGATCGTGATCGTGTAGGTGCTCGTAGCACCGGCGTTGACCGTGGTGGTGCCGTTGGTTTTTGTAACCGTCAAGTTGGGCTTGACGTCGGTGTCGGTGCTGGTGCAGTTGGCAGGCGTGCTCGGCGGTCCGGCCGTGCAGCCGCCGCCGGTGACGTCAGCTCGGTTCACCGCGCTGGTGCTGCCCGCCGTGACCGTGGCGGCGACCGTGTAGCTCACCGTGCCGCCGTTGGCGGCCACCGTGATGCCGGTGCAGCCCGTCACCGTGCAGGTGCCGCTCACGCTGCCCGCGCTCGGGGTGTTGGCTGTGATCGAGGTGATCGTGAGACCACTCACCGCCGTGTCGGTCCAGGCCACGCCCGTGGCTGCCGCTGCGCCGGCGTTGGTGATCGTCACCGTGTAGCTGGTGCTCTGACCCGGCACGACGTTGTTGACGCCGTTGCTCTTGGTGATCGTTAGGGCGGGGGCGAGCGCTGCCACCAGAATGTTTTCTGCGGTGTTGGCGGCGAGATTGCCGTCGTAGTTGAGACCCAAGACGTTGGTAGTTGCGCCCGTTTCGTAGGTCGTTGCCGTGCCCGCTGGGTTGGTGACGCCGCTGGTGTTACTGGAGATGAGCCGCGTCGCGGTGGAGCGGGTCGGGTCAAGGTAGCGTACGCCCGCGTCGTTTTGATAGGTGCCCGAGGCGGTCGTGACGCCGACTGTGATCGGAATAGTGTAGGCGAGGGAGCAGCCGGGGCTGACCGACCAGTCGCCTGCTAACAAGTCGAGGTTGCTGCCGCTGGCGGGGTTAGTCGTTGCGGTGCGTGTGGCACATCCCGCAGGCGTTGCCGTGAACGATGTTGCCACGGCTGACTGCGTGAACGTCGTTGTTTGCCCGAGCTGTGGGTCAAACAGTTGGACACCAGTAGCTCCGCCGCTCGTCGCAGGGAATGCCGCAGTGATCGTGTAGGTTGAACTGCTGCCCGCGACAATCGAGCCACTGGAGGCTGGCGTTGAGGTTGTTTTTGTAACGGTAGGTTGGGGGAGGCAACTAAAGCCAGGATCGCCCGGAGGCGCGGAAAGTACAGCTGCCACACCGGGCTGTCCGTTTGAGCCTAAGCAAA
Organism: Betaproteobacteria bacterium; assembly: GCA_013298455.1. Classification (GTDB taxonomy): domain Bacteria; phylum Pseudomonadota; class Gammaproteobacteria; order Burkholderiales; family Casimicrobiaceae; genus Casimicrobium. Next base: position 1,542 of record JAAFHR010000074.1, read on the forward strand.
AACCGCCGTCAACATGATTACCGCGCGTGCCGCCGCCCAGCGAAGTTGAGGGCGCGGTTGCGCCAGAGTACTGAACCGCACCCCCCGAGCCGCCGCCGCCCGAGCTGCCACAATGCCCCGTAGTTCCGTTACCGTTGAAGTCAAAGTTGCCGCCATTGCCACCCACCGCACTAACGTTGATGCTCGAGGTGTTGTTATTGCCGACACGAAGCACCACCGTGCCGCCTGCTCCACCGCCGCCGGCTGCGTCGGCGTCGGCGTCAACGCCATTTCCGCCGTTCGCTACAAAGTTTCCCGTGCCCGCAGCCACAGAGCCTGAACTAAAGAAAATAATACCGCCGCCTAAACCACCGGGCCCTTCGAAAGCGGCGGTGTCCAAACCGCCATCATTGACGTCGCCGGCTCCGCCGCCGCCACCCATGATGGCTCGTCCGGCCAGCGTAAATGGCGCGCCACCGAAACCGCCCACGTCACGCGCGGCACCGGGGCCCACCACGTAACTTGCAGGGGTGCCCAAATCGCCAGAGTAAGTTGCTCCGCCGTGGCCGCCGATGCCTCCGTTGGCACCGCCACCGCCGCCAGAGTTGTGTCCGATGCCTCCGCCGCCCGCGTTTCCGGGCGCGCCGCGTCCGTAGTCTCCGCTGGGGTAGCCCTGGGTCGTTGAGACCACCACGCTACCGCTACCGTTCCAAACATGGCGTGGCGTGCCCGCTATGCCCTCGCCTTTGGTGGTGTCTTGAGAAGCCCCAATGTCTCCAGCAGGTGCGCGGTACAAAATTTCGCCATTGGTGACTGCCCCCCTAGCGCCAAAGCCTCCCCGAAACCCGGCTGCAGAGACGTTGATGTGCGAGCCGGTACCAACGAACGTCGTGGCCCCCGCAACGTCTAAGGCGACAATACCTCCCACCTCGCCATCCCAGGGCGTCGCCGTCAGCGGCGTCGCCGAGTTCAACGTCAACGAAGAATACTGGGGCACGATGACTACTTGGTAGCGATACCGCCCCTGTGTGGTCACGCCCGCTGTGATCACCGGATCGGCGCGGCGATACAAACGAGTCGTGGCCGAAGCCAGCGATACGACGCCCGTGGCGCTGTTGTAGCCCGAAACGCGGACGTATTCATAAGTGCCCGCCAGCGGCGTATTGATCACACCGCGCGCCGCCTCAGCTGTTAAGTTAGCGGTGCTGGTGGGGGTGTCCGTGCACGTACCCAAACCGTCGCCGTAGCAGTTGTTGTCAGAGCTGTTGATCTCCGCGCCCTGCATCTGAATAATCATGAGCAGCGAGCCGACCGCTGGCGTTTGACCGGCGCCCAGCGATGCCGTGTTGATCGCGACGCTCGTCGAGCCGATGGGAAGGTCCCCCGTAGCGCTGGCGGCAAAATAAGTATTGATCACACCAGCCGGTGTACCGGGTCCAGAGCCGCCCGGCACGCCGCACACCTGAGCCGTGGCGACGGCAACGGCGACACACTGAGCAACAAACGCCAGCGAGGCGCGTAACCAGCTAATGCCACCCCCTCCGCGATGCTTATCCAAACCGTCCCCTGAATCAGTTGTTTGTGCTGTTTTTTGCATATTTATCTCAATCGCACGGTGTTGCGAATCGCAGTGATAGCGCCGCAGCGCCAGCGTGCCGCGCAGCGCGCGACGAACGGTATTCAAGTGCATTCAATCCACTCCCGGTATGTCCCGAGTCGGTGTGCCGACTTCGGTTTCACTCGTTTGCGCTGAGCGAGCCCGAAGGCGACGAGTTCAAATTCATTAGAAACGATGCTAGCAGACTCATCCAAATCTGAACAGATTTTTCAGCTCAGAATTCCCTGCAAAATCAGCAACTTATGACGTATGCATAAGATCTCCGTGAACTATCCGTGAATCACGGCAGTCAAAACTTATTGGCTTAAGACATTGATAAATGAAGTGTTAAGCCGCAAAAGTCGCGTACTAGACCAACGACGATTTTTGTACATAAAGCTTACAAAATAAAGACTTAAGCTACAAAGCTGACAAAATAGATACTTTTTGACCGCGGATGCCCTCGGACTCACGTTCGCCTGGTGACTACGGCAGAATCCTCAATGCCCCCGCATTCCTCGCACCGCCGACCGGGCATCGCACGTTTTCAGCGACTCACTGCCCTCGCGCCGCAGCCAACCGCCCTGCTCCTTACACTGCTCGAACATGCTTGAAACACCCGCCAATTTCTCCGCGAGCACGATATTTTCGCCGTCTGTCGGAACAGCGCTGACGATGTTGTGTTTTCGCGACAACGAACTGCTGGTCAAGGCAGGTGGCGATGCGATTTATTCGACCACGAGTGAGGAACCGCAAAGCGACGAAATCATCGTAGGCTACGATGATCGATCCGCTTACGTCACTCGTCGGCTCGTCGCCACCTTTGAGGCGCCACCGGGCGCTCGTTTCGCCAATCTTCGAAGCCTCTTTGGCATCCTCCCCGACGACCAAGTCGCCATCGCAGGACGAGCACTACAGCTGCTCGAATGGGATCGCACGCATCAGTTTTGTGGTGTTTGCGCAACGCCGACGCTGCGGGAGGCGCACGAACGAGCCCGTCGCTGCCCAAAGTGCAGCCTGAGCGCCTACCCGAGAATTTCGCCGGCGATGATGTGCCTAGTCACACGCGGAAGCGAGATTTTGCTCGCGCGTAACGTGAACTTTCCGCCGGGACGGTTCAGCGCTCTGGCCGGATTTCTAGAGGCTGGTGAGAGCGTTGAAGACGCCATTCACCGTGAGGTTCGCGAAGAAGTCGGCATTCAGGTGAACGATTTGCGATACGTGGCGTCGCAGTCTTGGCCATTCCCCCATAGTTTGATGATCGCATTCACGGCTGAATATGCAGGTGGAACGCTGACGCCGAACGGTCATGAGATCGCCGAGGCCGGTTGGTTTAACAAAGAGAACTTGCCGCAGCTGCCTCCAAAGGTCTCCGTCGCGCGCGCGTTGATCGAGGCCACGCTCGCCCGACTTTGAGCGAAGTGCGCCGCGTTGGCACCGCTGCACGTTCCCGCCTAAAATCAAAGAGTTATCGAGGAAATCATGAATCACACCACGGCCACCACCGCTTTCAAGCGACATCCACTCCGCGTCATCGGCATCGTCGCTGCGCTCGCTGCTTTTGGCGCGATCAACCCTACTTGGTCACAAGCGCAAGCGCCTGGTTCTGATCTGCAAGAAATTAACCGACTGCTCAAAGCAGGGCAAGCGCAACAGGCGCTCGACAAGGTCAATACTTTCTTGTCTACCAAGCCAAAAGACCCGGTAGCGCGCTTCATGCGCGGCTTGGCGCAATCTGAAACGGGTCGCACGAACGACGCGATCATGACGTTTCAATCGCTCACTGAAGATTTTCCAGAGCTGCCAGAGCCCTACAACAATTTAGCCGTGCTTTACAGCTCAAAAGGGCAGTTTGAAAAGGCGCGAGTGGCACTCGAACTGGCGATTCAAACGCATCCAACCTATTCCACCGCGCACGAAAACTTAGGCGACATCTACGCCAAGCTGGCGAGCCAAGCCTACGACAAAGCGCTGCAAATCGACAAAACCAATAGCGGCGCAGCCACCAAGCTCAACTTGGTGAGAGATTTGTTTTCGACCAATCCGAAAGCCAACACGCCGCCACGCGCCGCATCCGCTCCCGCGTTGGCTGCACCTGCAACGGCGGTCGCGCCGCCAGCACCGCCGGCCGTCGCGGCCGCGAAACCAAGCGCGCCCGCTGTCGCGGCCGTTGCCGCTGCGGCCCCGTCGCCAGCACCCGCAACAACCGCGCCGCCCACAGCGTCAAACGCGAGCAGCGAAGTGCTCAGCGCGCTCAGTAAGTGGGCCAAAGCTTGGTCCGATCAAAATGTCAACGCCTACCTTGCCAGCTACGCCAAAACCTTCGTTCCCGAAGCAGGCCAAACTCGTGCGGCATGGGCGCAGGCGCGGACTGAGCGGGTGCGCGCTCCGAGCAAAATCGCGGTTAAATTGAGCGAAGAAAAAGTCGAGTTGATCAACGCGAATGAGGCGCGCGTCACACTCCGCCAGCAATACGATTCCGACACCTTGCAAACGCGCTCACGCAAAACATTGAGCCTTGTGCGTGAAGACGGCGTCTGGCGGATCACCCGCGAGCGTTCGGGCTAGTCAAATTAGGGCCAACGAGTGCGGATTTCAGCGCGAACCTTTGACCCTCGAGCTCACGGCGCAACATCGCTTCGCTTCGTTGCAAAGTGCACCGCGGCCGTTGCGCTCTCAGTCTGTCATCCCGGGGTCATTGGTGTGGCGGCACCGAGCTACGCCGACGCGGAATTTCTGCTGCTCAAAGCGTTGCGCGAAATACGCGCAACACAGTTAGACGCAGCGCGAAATACGATCAACGATCTGCTCACGCGTCATCCCAATTTCCGGCTCGCGCATCTGATTCACGGCGACCTATTGCTCGCCAAAGTCCGTCCTCTGCAAGCACTTGGCAATACCGCTTCGGCCCCTGCCGACGCTTTGCAAGGTTTGCGCGCTGAGGCCAGTGCACGGGTGCAGCGGGTGAACGACGCAGTGAGCATCGACAAAATCCCGGCGAATTTCCTGCGCCTACCTGCCGACGTTCGATACGCGATGGCAGTCGACGTCAATCGCTCACGAATTTATGTGTTCGAAAACAGCGATGGCAAGACAACGCGCATCGCCGATTTCTACGCCACGATCGGCAAAGAAGGCAGCGGTAAAGCGAAACAAGGCGATCAACGCACGCCCATCGGTGCTTATTTTTTACAGAGCGCCATAGCGCGCGAAAAGCTCTCTGATTTCTACGGCGCCGGCGCGTTTCCGCTCGACTACCCCAACGCTTGGGATCGCCGCCAAAACCGCAACGGTTACGGCATTTGGCTGCATGGCGTGGGCAGCGACACTTTTGCCCGTGCACCCCGCGCGAGCGACGGCTGTATCGTGGTGTCAAACCCAGACCTGAAGCTCCTTGAGCGATTCATTGTGGCTGAGCGCACGCCCATTGTGGTGGCGCAGTCCATCGATTGGGTGGATCGAGACACTAGCAACAAGCGCGCGCAATCGCTTTTAACCGCAGTGGAGCGCTGGCGCGGTGATTGGCAAGCCATCGATCTACCCAAGTATTTTTCGCATTACTCAAGCGCATTTGCCAATGAATCGGCTGACTACAACGGCTGGACGCAGGCGCGTCGGGCGCTGGTGGCCAACATGCAATGGGCCAAGGTGGAACTATCCAATGTTTCAGCCGTTCAATACCCCGGTGAGCGCGATTTGGCGCTTGTCACCTTTGATCAATCCTACAAGAGCAACAAATTCAGCAGCCAACTTAGAAAGCGCCAACTCTGGCAACAGATCGACGGCCGCTGGCAAATCATTTTCGAAAGCAACGCCTAATCTGGCGAATTCACCATGACCAAAACACGCACCCTGCTCGCGGCACTCGCAGCGTCTACCCTCCTCGCTTCGCAAGCCAGCTTCGCCCAAGACAAACCCAAGATCGAGATGAAAACGTCGCTCGGCAGTATCGTGATCGAACTTGATCGCGCCGCCGCACCCAAAACGGTCGACAACTTTCTCGAATACGTGAAATCGGGCTTCTTCGAAGGTACCGTGTTTCACCGTGTCATCAAAAACTTCATGGCGCAGGGCGGCGGTTTTGACAAAGCGCTCACGCAAAAGCCAACGCGTGCGCCGGTTGTCAACGAGGGTGAAGCTGCAGAAAAAGCAGGTATCAAGAATGATCGTGGCACGATTGCCATGGCGCGCACCAACGACCCGCATTCCGCCACTGGGCAGTTTTTCATCAACCTCAAAGACAACGCGTTTCTGAACTCATCGGCCGCTAAAGCGAATGTGCCGCCGCAATGCAAGGTCGATGCGCCGCCGCCGCAGTGTTCGCGATTTGGTTGGGGTTACACCGCGTTCGGTAAAGTCATCTCCGGCATGGACGTGGTCGACAAAATGGCTGACGTACCCACCGGCAGCGGCGGTCCATTCCCCACCGACGTCCCGCAACCGACCATCGTGATCGAAAAAGTCACCCTGCTCGCCAAATAATTCTCAAACGAAAGTAATCCCCATGGCTACAGTCATTCTCAACACCAATCACGGCGATATCACGCTAGACATCGACGAGGTGTGCGCTCCAAAAACAGCGGCCAACTTTTTAAGCTACGTCAAAAGCGGACACTACGATGGCACGATCTTTCATCGCGTGATCAAGGATTTCATGATCCAAGGCGGCGGTTTCGAGCCGGGCATGAAGCAAAAAGCCGTGGGCGCGCCGCTCGAACATGAGGGCGTATTTAGCAGCGCGGCGGGCCTCAAAAACACGCGTGGGACGCTGGCGATGGCTCGCACCAACGATCCGCATTCGGCCACAGCGCAGTTTTTTATCAACACCGTCGACAACGATTTTTTGAATTTCAAAGCGCCGAGCGGCAACGGCTGGGGCTATGCGGTGTTTGGCAAAGTCACGGGCGGTATGGACGTCGTGGAAAAAATCCGCGCCGTACCCACGGGTCAATCCGGATTTCACGGCGACGTGCCCAAGCAAGACGTCATGATCAACAAAGCAACGATTGCTTAAGTATCCACTGCGGCGCCTCTGCATAGTCAGGCCCGTTGGCGCACGCCTGATGTAGCGATCATGCGTGCGCTTTTCATTTCTGATCTGCATTTGCATGAACGCGATGCGCTCACGCATTCACGCTTCCTTGCCTTCATTCACGGCTCCGCGAGAGAAGCCACGCATCTCTACGTGATCGGCGATCTGTTTCACGTATGGCTCGGGGATCGAATGCTTCCGAGTGACGCTTATGCCTGCGCTGTCGTCGCTGAATTTCGAGCGCTTTCGGACGCGGGCGTGAAACTCTACATCGCTCGGGGCAACCGAGATTTCATGTTGGGCAAAGCATTCGCTAGCGCCTGTGGCGCAATGCTTTTGGATGAAAAAACACGCATCAACCTCGGCGGTGAGCGCGCCGTGTTGATGCACGGCGACGAACTCTGCACGGATGACATTCGCTATCAGCGTGCCCGACGAATCCTTCGTGCGCCGCTTTTTCGCATCATCGGCAACGCACTGCCTGTGAGCTGGCGACACGCCATCGCCCGCAGATTGCGTCGTGAAAGTGATTCGCATAAAGCCGTGACCGCAATGCGGATCATGGACGCCAACGCAGCGGCCATTGACACAGCGTTTCGGCAAAACGACACATCGCTCATCATTCACGGCCACACCCATCGACCCGCCGATCATCGAGACGACGCTGGCCGACGGCGCATCGTACTCTCCGATTGGCAACAAGATTACGGCTTTCTTGAGTGGCGCGACGGCGAATTTCATGTTCGCCCATGGCCAAGCGCAAACGCTTAACGATGTGTTGAGCAGCATGCAAAGCGCTACCGAGTCACTCCGAACCCTCGCCTGTAGCGGCGGCGGCAACATCGCCTATCGCTCCACGCCGAGCGTTAATCAAACCACCGCAGTTGTGCTCATCCACGGGCTTGCCAGCAACATGACGCGCTGGTCAGAATTCGTTGAGCACACCTCGCTCGCAGCGCATTTCTCGCTAATTCGTATCGATCTTCGAGGGCACGGCCAATCGATGACGCGCACGCGCTTCGATTTAGAAACGTGGAGCGATGACATCGCAGCCATCCTTGACCACGAGGGGCTGGAAAACGCCATCGTCATCGGCCACAGCATGGGCGCGCAAACCGCGCTGATGTTGGCTCAGCGGCATAGCGCTCGCGTTTGCGGATTGGTGCTGATCGACCCCGTGTTTCGCGCGGCGCTCTCGCCAGAGTGGCAACGAAATGCGCGACTCAGCCCACTCATTTCTGTGGCCGCACGAGCCATTCGCATCGCCAATCGCGTCGGGTTTCGGCGTCGCGAACTTCCTGCGCTCGATCTGCGAGCGCTCGATCAACAGGCAAGAGTTGCACTACTCAACGCCGAGAGCAAGGCGGCATTCATCAAGCAATACAGCTCAACGAAAGAGGATCTGAAAACGATTCCGCACGCCAACTATCTACAAGACATGGTTGAAATGTTTCGAGCGATTTCAACGGTAGAAACGATTACAGCACCTACGCTCGCCATACTTTCAACGGGCGCGACCTTTGCCAACACATCGCAAATGATTCGCTCGCTCGCCGCGCTTTCCAAGGTCACGATCGAGACCATTGAGTGCGAGCACTGGCCGCTGACCGAGAAGCCTGTTGCCGTCCGTGAGATGATCGAGCAATGGATCGCCGCGACCTTCTCGCCGCGCTAAATTCAGCGTTACGCCATGAGCATTGACCTACGCCGCTTAGAAGAAATTTCGCAAAACGCATCACGCCCCGAGCGCGGCATGATGATTGATGGCTGGAGCGTTGGACTGTCGCCATCGAAAGCCAAGCGCTCGCGCTGTGTCAATCCACACTACGCGAGCACTCGTTCGTTTGACGTCAATTTCGCAAGCGCACAAGCGGTGTTTTCAGGCGCCAAACTAGCGTGCATCTTCCGGCTCACGCCTTGGGTGACTGATCCGAGTATTGACCAGCAACTCGCAGACCGCGGTTTCGTTCGATTCGACGCGACGCTCGTGATGGCTGCAGAAATGTCTTCGCTGAGACGCGTATCGAGCCCCCCATCAGCCGTCAGCTTTCACGAGGATTACGAGCCAACACAAGCCGCTCACATCGTCGCTGATTTACGCGGCGATAGCGAAGCCGAACGAGACGCGCTCGCCGCGCGCTGGTCGCAGAGCGCCGTTCCCTGCGCGTCGACAGTCGCTAAAAGCGCCGCCGGTGAGCCGATCAGCCACGCGCTGATCGTGCTTGATGATGGTTTCGCAGGTGTGTTCGATGTCGTCACCCACAGCGCCCATCGCGGGCTGGGTGTCGGTGGCGCGCTCCTCGATCACGCACTGCAAACCGCCCGCACGTCCGGCGCTCACACCGCCTACCTGCAAGTCACGCCCAGCAATCCTGCGGTGCGGCTCTACGAACGAATGGGTTTCCGCACGGTGTACGAATATTGGTACCGCGCGCTGCCCGCCGATATTGCGCCCCACCTGTGAGCCCTATGGATAAACCTCCTGCACCCCACGTCCCATTGAGTGGATACATTCCGCGCGAACCGGATGAAGTGATCGAACGCGCGAGAAAGTTTGCGTCTCGAATGCGCGTTCGACGCACCGTGCGCACCTTCGCCGATACGCCCGTGCCGCGCGAGGTCATCGAATCATTTGTGAGCGCCGCTGCAAGCGCGCCATCGGGCGCAAACCAGCAGCCGTGGCATTTTGTGTGCGTGAACGACGCTGAAATCAAGCGAAAAATTCGCGTTGCGGCCGAGGCCGAAGAG